>JBJTOW010000930.1:0-8726 GCA_046074805.1 Planctomycetota bacterium
GCAATATCGACCATGCCGCGCATGCGGGCGGACTGGTCGCCGGGATCCTCTGCGGCATCCTGATCAGCCAGCCCCTGGGCCCGGACGTGCGCAAGCGGCGATTGGGAAAATGCCTGTTGACCGGTTTCGTGGGGTGCGCGGCCTTGATCGGCGCCTCGTTCTTCCTACCGCCACCCCCGCCGCCGCCGATCGACATTCAAGGCGAAATGGCGGCTTTTATGGCCGCTGAAAAGAAAGCGATGACGACTTTCCAAACGATGCTCAAAGCTTCCGACGACGGGCAACTTTCCAATGCGGCCTTCGCCGACCAAATCGAAAAGGAGATTCTGCCGGCCTGGACAGAGACCCGCACGCGATTCGAAAAGCTACGCGGCGAGCCTCTAGTCAAACAGGACGTCGTTGCGAAAATCGCCGCGTATGCCGGCGAACGCGACACCGCATGGCGGACGTTCGCCGCCGCGGCGCGTGAAGGCGACGAGGAAAAAATGAAACTAGCGGTGGACCAGTGGAAGGCCGCCGACGCGACCGCGCGGGCGATCAGCGGCCCATGAGCGAATGTTCACGATTCAAGCCTCTCGCTTAAATTGGCGTTTAAGCGGGCCTTTATCCGTCCCACGTCCGCGTAATCCGTGGCAAATACTCGTGACTGTGAAGATGCGTTCGGAAACGCACACGCGAAGGAGTCGGCATGCGCGGCGAAGTGGTTTACTTGTACGCGTTCGACGTCGCCAATGAAATCGCCACCCGCGAAGTGCGGCACATTCTCGGACAAGCGACCACGCCGTTCGAACCCCGAGCCGCCCATTTGCTGCCGCGCGATGTGCCGCTTTATCGAGCATTAACCATCGAACCTTCTTCGAACCACACGCTGGCCGGGCAACCGCTCCGCGTTGTCATTCGCGTGTTCGAGGTGGGAGTCGTCGGGTTCACGATGCGGGCTCCGTTCGCGGTTCAATCGCTCGCGGAACTGGGGCAACTCCATCAACCGAAGCTCGACAACGGCGAACCGCTCGATGAACTCGCCCGCCGCCTCTGCGCCGAAGTCTGTTCGAGCCTCGGCAAGGCGCTCGTCCGGTCCAGCCCCATTTCGCAACCCGAGGCTTACAACGTGTTCTGCTTGGCGGAGCTGGACAGCGAAGCACCCGCGTGGGAATGGCTGGAAACCCATCGTGAAGCGGCCGCGAGCTTGTTGGCGGAACAGCCGTCAGCCGACCTCAGCCCACAACAGGTCGAGGAATCGTTGCGGATTCGGCGGTCGTTCACGGGCCGCGATTTGGTGGTGATTGACTGGGACGCGTCGCTGGTGGTCGATCGCGACGGCTACTTCGACGACGTGCTGTATGTGCTCGAATTGGCCAACGTCCAGTTGGAAGAATACCGCGTCATGGACGAGCGGCTTGATCGGCACGTTGAGCGGGCTTACCGGGATCTCGAACAACCGATGTCGGTATGGGGCCGCGGACCGACCCGAATGCTCGACTGGCTCCGGCGGTTCCGCGTGGACGCCACGAAGCTCTCCGATGAAGTCACACACATCACCAAGTTTTTTGGCGATTGGTATCTGGCCCGGGTCTACCTAGGCGCTCAGGAGCGGTTCCACCTCACCCAGTGGCGGCAGAGCATCGAGCATCGGGTGGGGCAATTGGACGAGGTCTACAAGGTCATCCAGTCGGATGTTTACGAGCGGCGGATGCTGTGGCTGGAAATCGCTGTCGTCATCTGCTTTCTGGTGGATCTCTTCGGCTTGTTCTTCTGGAAATAGCCAATCGGGGTAGAGAGCCGCGCCGCGGCGTGTGACCATTCGCACGCCGCACGCTCGCTGCGCGCCGCATTGATAACCCGTTTCGAAGCCAACCAGCGATTGGGCCATTCAGGAATGCCGCGGCTCCTCGCGGATCGCCGCGAAAAGCTGTGAAAAGGTGTGAAAAGCCGCGCACGGTCAAGCGATACGGGCCGCCCCGAGGAGCGGTCCAAGATTGGCACGCAAGCTGCTAATTAGTTTCCCGCCAATTCCTTGTCGGTGGTCGACGCGAAACGCGTCACCACAATTCGGCCAGGGATCACTCGGCGAACTGATTTCCCTTCACGCCACAACGAGTTGGATTGATGGAAGCGTTGATAACGCCACGCCGCGCGTTGTCGGGGCGAGCGACCTGGATGCTCGCCGCGTCGCTCGCCGCGATTTGCCTAGCACACGGTTGTTCCCGTCGAACCGAATTGTCGTTCTCGCCCCGCGCCGAACTGGGACAACTGCCCGAAAAGCACCAACGGCAAATCGCCACATTTTTGCAGGATTACTTCGGGAGTCCCGCGACACCTCGCTTCTTGCTCCCGGTATCCGCCTTACCCGAAAGTTCGATGAGCCATGCGGATTTGCGCCATGCCGATGCGAGTCATGCCGACGCGAGCCCTTCGGGTGCGAGCGACGCGGGTGCGAATTGGGACCAATTGCGGCTTGTCGATCACCCAGAATGGAACCGAGCCAAGCTGCGGCAAGGAGCCGAAGTTTACCAGCGGCAATGCGCTGCCTGTCATGGCGTGACTGGCGACGGCCAGGGGCCGGCGGGACAGTATCTGAATCCGCCGCCCCGCGACTATCGGCTCGGAAGATTCAAATTCACGTCGACGCCACGGGGTGAGAAACCCCGCTACGAGGATCTGGCGCGCATTCTCCGCCGCGGCGCGAAAGGCACGTCGATGCCGTCTTTTCGTTGGCTTCCCGACGATGAGCTAGATGCCGTCATCGGCTATGTCATGCTTCTGTCGAGCCGTGGCGAGATGGAGCTGCAACTGCTGCGGGAAGCGGAGAATGAACTGGAAGAGGCGGACGATTTGAGCGCCGAAGTGGTCGCGGGTTACGCAACCCGAGTCTATGAGTCATGGCGCGACGCGGCCGGAAAGCTGGTAAATCCGGCCACCACCGAACCGCTGGCGAGTTCCGACACCATCCGATCGGGCGCGAAAGCGTTCATCGAATTGAACTGCTTCAAATGCCACGGCAAAGATGGTCGCGGCAACAAGGCTTTCAACGTCGGCAAAGACGATTGGGGACGCACCGCATACGCCGCCGACCTGACATCGGGGATGCTCCACGGTGGACGCCGGCCTGTGGACATTTATAGACGCATCTACCTCGGTATTAATGGCACTCCGATGCCCGCTTTCGACCAACCGGACGCCACCAAAGGGGAGACGGCCGAGCAGCGTTCGGAAACGATTTGGCATTTGGTGCATTTCGTCACCAGCATTGTGGAAGGTAAACCGCTTCCCAACGACGTGATCGAAGAGACGCTTCGCGCCCTTCCCAATCCGGGCGCCGAGCAACCGGCCCCTGTGGAACCGGCCCCTGCGGAACCTGCTCCCGGGAAAACCGAAATCGAGAAACCGGAAACTGCGTCCCCGGAAAAGGGAGGCTGAGCCATGGAAGTGACGAACCAAGTGGATCGCCTCCGGGAAATAGAAACCTTGCGCCAGCGGCTTGCGGCGCTCGAAGGCGAACTTGTGGCGGCGAGCTCCGCGGAAGGCGGCTCTTCGTCCGCCAGCCCCGCCGATTGGCGCACATCGGGCTACTACCTGTCGTATTACGCGACCGCCGGTTTTTTCCTGGGAATCGCAGGCGCCCTGACGAGCCTTGTGTTCAATATTGTCGGCTCGCTGGCGGTCGGACAATCCCCGCTGAAACTGATTCAAATCTATTTGACGTTCGGTATGGGCCAAAAGGCGCTTGATGCGAACTTGGCGGACAAAGGTGGTTTAGCGTTGGCGGTTGGCTGCTGCTTGTACGTAGGGACGGGAATGCTGCTAGGAATTCTCTTCCACGTTGTTTTGACCAAGTACTTCGCTGATGGTGGATTGATGAAGCGGTTGGCCGCGGCTTCCGGCCTCGCAATCGCCGTCTGGATCGTGAACTACTACCTGGTTCTCTCCTGGCTTCAGCCATTGCTTTTCGGTGGCAACTGGATCGCGAACACAATCCCGCCGCCGATCGCCGCCCTGACGCACTTGGTGTTCGGTTGGACCCAGGCGCTCGTATATCCGCTTGGGCTGTACGAACCGTATCGGTCTGCGAGGACTGAAATGGTCAATTCCCATTCACAAGGACCACTGACCAGTAGCCACTGACTAACCGCTCGCCACTGGTCCCTTGCAAATCAACAATCGTCCCAACAACCTTTCCTTAATTACTTGGCCCCGAATGGACAACACGACAACAGTGGATGTTCCGCGCCACGACGAGCTTGTGGACGAGCGGTTGGTGCGCTGGTTCTTTTTCGCTGGATTGACGTACCTACTAGCGTCGATGCTCGGCGGAATACTTATGGCGTTGCAGTTGGTGCATTGGAACCCGCTGAACGGACTCGAGTTGTTTTCGGCTGGCCGTTGGCGGATGGTGCATACCAATGCCGTGGCGTATGGTTTTTTAGCAAATGCATTCCTCGGCATGTTGCACTGGGCGGTGCCCAGATTGACGTTCCGACCGGTGGCAAGCGTTAAGATCGCGTACTTCATTTTTTTCGCGTGGCAGGCGATTGTCGTTAGCACGGCGTTGGGGATTATTGTCGGTCCCTCGCTGCAAGACGCGTCATGGGTCGCCTCGCTTACCCGCAAGACCGGATTGGCGATCAGTCTGGGAGCCCAAGGGCTGGAGTGGGGGGAAACGCCGTTTTGGATCGATCCGATCGCGCTCGTTGGCCTGGCGCTTGTCGCTTTCAATTTTATGACGCCGATTGCCCGGGCGCGAGGGCCGATGTACGTGACGCTTTGGTATTTTATGGCGGCGTTCGTCTGGACCTTTTTGACCTATGCCATGGGCAATTTACTGCCCGAGTACGCCGTCGGCGGCACCAGCGCGGGCGCGATCGGCGGATTGTTCATTCATGATCTAGTCGGGTTGTTTGTGACGCCGCTCGGTTGGGGCATGATGTACTATTTCGTTCCCATCATGCTGAAGAAGCCGATTTGGAGCCATGGACTTTCGCTGGTCGGGTTCTGGGGACTGGCCTTCTTTTATCCACTTCAGGGGATCCACCACTTCCTCTACACGCCGATCCCGATGTTCCTGCAGTACGGCGCCGTCATTTCCACAATCGCCGTGGAATTGGTCGTCGCGACGGTGGTGATCAATTTCATGGGCACGTTGTGGGGGCGTGGTCGCTTGTTGGTGGAGAACTTGCCGCTGCGCTGGTTTTATGCTGGCATGGTGCTTTATTTCATCACTTGCTTTCAGTGTGCGCTGCAAGTGACGCTTACCTTTCAAAAACTGATCCACTTCACCGACTGGGTGGTCGGACACGCTCACCTAGTCATGTACGGCGTCTTTAGCCAGTGGATTTTCGGCATGATGACCTACTTGTTTCCCCGATTGCTGCGGAGGGAATGGGCAAGCCGGAAACTGTGCGAATGGCACTTTTGGCTCTCGCTTTCCGGCATCTCCATTATGTTTCTCGACCTGACGATGGCTGGATTGTTCCAGGGCTATTACTGGGCGTCCCTCCAGCCGTGGGAGGCGTCGACGATCGGTTCGTATCCGTTTTGGGTGACCCGCGTGTTCGCTGGCTTGATGATGTTCGCGGGCTTCCTCTGCTTTCTCGCCAATATCCGCGCGACCATCGCCGCTGGCCGCGATGCGCTTCATGGCGATTCTGTCGATGGCGATTCTGTCCGTGGCGAATCCGCGCGGAACGATGCGAGTGGCGGGGCGGCGGGGGGCCCGCGGCCCGCGACGGCCTAAACGAGTTCGTCGGATGGTCGGGGTGGGCGTGTTGGGGTTTTCAAGGCTGCGAGTGGCTTTATGTTTGAAAGCAAGACAGGCATCATCTTTATCGCGGGGTTGACATTTTTCGCCCTCGCCTTTCTCGGCAATGGCTTGGTGCCAATCCTGATGTACAAGGACTTGAAGGAACAGACGGCGGAGGAGCTTGTTCAACCTCGGATCATGACTCAGTTTCGCGACTTGAGCGATCGCTATCCCGAGCAGTTCCAGAAGTATTTTGGCGAGCCGACGGAGGAGAACTGCGCGGCGGCGCTGCGACTGGGGCGGCAGGTGTACATTGGCGAGGGCTGCTGGCATTGCCATAGCCAGTTCATTCGGCCCGTGTCGAACGAATCGCTGCGGTGGGGACCGGTCGCGGAGACGAAGGAATACCAGAACGAGCTGCAGCGTCCCGTGCTCTTTGGTACGAGGCGCGTTGGTCCAGATCTCTCACGGGAGGGGGGCCGGCGCGGCAACGACTGGCACAGCGTCCACTTCTACCGGCCGAAGATGGTTTCCACGGAATCGGTGATGCCCGAGTACCCCTGGTTCTTTGATGGCGACCCCGGCAAGCCGAACCGCCGCGGCCTGGCCGTGATCACGTATGTCCAATGGCTTGGCTCGTGGCTGCCCAGCTACCCTTATTATGAAGAACAACGGGAAATGAAATACGGAGACTGAAACGATGTCGAACGTCCGGCCGGTCGCGACTGGCGTTTCCGCCGATAACCCCCGTCCCACTCATGTCTCCCAACGTTGGCAATGGCGCATCACAGTGCTGTTCGCGATTTTGATATTAATACCCAGCGGCTACGGTTTCATTGGCAAATTCGTCGAGTTGGTGAAATTGTTTCGGAATGAAGCGGGCGGCGAGTTCGCGGTGGCGCCGATCCTGAATTATTTGCTCGCAAGTTTGGGCTTTTTTTGCATGCTTGTATGGGCCGTGGTCAACGGCATGTTTCACGACGTTGAGCGACCCAAGGTCGCGTTGCTGGAACACGAACAGATGCTTGACGCAGAGTTGGAGGAGAATCGCCGATGAGCAACCCCGAAGGCCGTCCCGAATATCTTCCGCCCGAGGTTGAACATCGGCATCACGACTACACGGGAAACGAGATTCCCTGGTACGTTCGGATGATTTGGATCGGATTCTGGATTTTCACCTTTTACTACACTATTCAGTACCTTTTTCCAGCTTTGCAGGCGGAGTTGTTCCAGCGGCCGTGAGTGCGCCCCGAATGGATGACGCGGCTATGGCGTCCGCTTGCGATTACTGCGGCCTGCCGCTGGGCGGCGGGCCTTTCGTTTCCGTCTCGGCTACGGTCGCCCCGCCGAAGTATTGTTGCCAAGGCTGCCGGTTCGCGGCGTCGGTGACGCGATCGTCGGGGGACACCGGCCGGCTGCGCGGCCTTATGATTCGGCTCGGGCTGTCTTTGTTCTTTAGCATGAACGTCATGGCGTTCACGATGTATCTGTGGACGCAAGAGGATAGGCTCGACGCAGCCGAGCTGAGCCAACAGGCGGCCATCGTGTTCTACGAGGTTGGACGCTATGTGTGTCTGTTGTTCGCCACGCCGGTGTTGCTGCTGCTGGGCGGACCGCTCATCGAGGACACTTTGGCCGAGTTCCGACGGGGTCGGCCGTCGCTGAGCGGTCTGTTGCTGGCGGGCGTGAGCGCCGCTTTCGTCTATTCGGCCGCTTCCGTGTTTCGTGGAGCGGGCCATGTCTACTTCGAAGTGAGTTGCATGGTTCTCGTGGCCGTCGCTTTGGGGCGGTGGATGGAAGCGGAGGGCAAACGGCGAACAACGGAGACGCTGCGCGAGCTGCGTGGCTTGCTGCCCGACTCCGTGCGTCGCCTTGTCGAGCATGACGAAAAACCGACGCCGCGCTCGGACATCCGAGTTGGCGACCGCATCCGGGTGTTGGCGGGTGAACGGATCGCGGTCGACGGCGAAATCGAAAGCGGCGACGCGCTGGTGGACGAGCAAGCGGTTACGGGGGAAAGCGTGCCGGTCGGACGACATCCAGGCGACTCGGTTCGCAGCGGCACATTGAACCTGGATGGCGATTTGCGGGTCCGAGTTACGGCAGGCGTTCAAGACGACACGATGCAGCGGATCATCGACGCTGTCGAGCGGGCTCTCAGCCGCCATGATCGCTACCAGCGGTTGGCCGAGCGAATTTCCGCATGGTTTTTGCCTGCCGTGTTCGTGGTGGCGGGGGTAACGCTGGTGGCGCACTGGCGTGCTTCGGGATTCGCCGACGGCCTGCTTTCGGCTTTGGCGGTGGTGGTCATCGCCTGTCCGTGCGCCTTGGGACTTGCGACTCCGATGGCCCTTTGGTCGGCGGTGGGACACGCCGCTCGTCGACGGATCTTGCTGCGCGACGCCGATTGCCTTGACCGCCTGTCGCGTGTTCGCCTGTTTGGATTCGACAAAACGGGCACACTGACGACGGGAGAGCCGCGAGTGGGCGAGGTTGTCGCCTTTGACGGCCATACGGCAGACGAAGTGCTCGCGGCGGCGGCGGCGGTTTCCTCGGGGTCGACGCATCCGCTGTCGCGCGCGATTATTGCCGAGGCGACGCGACGGGAACTGCGCTTCGAGCCTGCTCGCGAGGTGCGGACGGTTGCGGGACGAGGCGTTCGCGGAATCCAAGAATCTGGGGCGGTGGGAACTCAACCGGCCGTTCGCGAAATCCAAGTCGGCAGTCCCCGGTGGGTCGGTTGCGCCCCCGCGACGTTCGATGCGCGCTCGGGACCGGTCGCGGCGGTAGCGTGGGACGGACAATCGAAGGGCGTCATTGGTTTCGTGGAAACACCGCGGGTCGGCGCCCGCGAATGCGTAGCCTGGCTGCGCGAAAACGGTCGGCGAGTGGAAGTGCTCACGGGCGACTCGACCCACGCGCATTTCGCTTCGGGCAGCAGCTCGCCATGTACGGGCACCTCCAAGTCCCTTGCCAGCGTCGCCGCGCG
>JBJTOW010000931.1:0-7375 GCA_046074805.1 Planctomycetota bacterium
CCTTCTTCTCCGCCGCCTTCGCAACCTTCTTGGCTGTCGCCATCCTTGAACTCCTCAAGCAAGGGCTTCCCATGGGTTTTACCAAGTCCTCCGGGAAACCCAGCGGGGAGGAACTGGCATAAGCGGTGATTCAACCAACTTATGCGCAGTTTCGTCAAGTGAATTTAATCGTCTTGAGAAATTTAAGTCGGTCGCACCAACAAGTGATCGCTTCCAACACGCTTTCACTCACCCTCACCCAGCCCGCTCACGGCCACCTCCGAGATCCTGTCACTCAGCAACAGTCGACGGGGGTCGACGCGAACCGCGCGCCATCGTCCAGCGAAACAGGCCGAGGAAAGCCGCAACACACACGACGATCGTCAGCGGTTTCCCAAGATTGACCGCGCCCGCGCGATAGTCATACAGCACTACGCCAGCCGCCAACACCATTCCCCAGCCTGCGATGGCTCCCATGATCCACGCCAGAACCGGCCGCGAATCCACCAATCGCTCCGTCGCCGCCGCGCCTGAAACGCCGGTTGGCAACCCTTCCCGCGAATCCGCCGAGGCCGCGATGGCCGCCGACTGTCCGTCCAGCGTTGTCGCCGCTGGCGCCGATGGTGCCGATGTCATCCGCCTTCTCCCGAGTCGCTCGACTGTCCGTAATAACCGCAAGCATCCAACCCTGTGCGCTCGCGAACCATCCGCACGATAGCGTCGATTTCGTGATCGGCGAGCGGCCGGACAGCCGGATCAGCGGGACGCCGCGCCACCGTATAGACCTGAACGGAACGAATCCGCCCGCCGCGATCCAGAATTTCACATAGCCGTCCGCAATAAGCATCCAGTTCCTCGGCCGGTGGAGCTTGGCCATGAAAACTTAGAAAGAGCGACTGAATGACAATGGGGCGGATGCAAGCCGCGTCGGCGATGTTCGCCAAGATTTGGCGGAACGGGATCGGCGTGCGATCAATCAGGCGAAAGTAAGCCTCGGTCCCCGCTTCAAGCTTCGCCCAGATTTCACCTTGGTTGGCGTCCAGAGTCCGCAACGCTTCCCGCACGTGCGGCCGATGGAACATGCTGGCGTTGGTGATCAGCACCATGCGGACATCATCGAGACCCAACCGGCGTTTTAGCGCCGCACAAGCCGCCACAACTTCGTCGATATTGCGATGGGTTGTTGGCTCGCCGTCGCCGGAGAAAGCGATGTCGTTGAGTCTCCGCAGAGCGGCGGGCGTTTCGCGGAATTTCCCGCGGTCAAAGAGTGCGCCAGTTGCGCCTAACCGCAACAACGTTTCCAGTTCGCGGAGCAACTCGGCAAGACCAACGAAATTCGTCTCGCCGGGAATCCGTCGGTCGACTTGGCAATAGACGCAGTCAAAGTTGCAGATCTTGTCGGGGTTGAGATTGACGCCGATCGATAACCCACGCGACCGTCGGCTGATCACCGGATAGACAAACCGGTGATCCTCAAACGACCGTTCATGATGGGCGTAAAGTCGCAGCCGCCCCGATCCGGCGGCTGCTTGTTCGGACGGACGCATGGCCACTGTCCGGGTTAGGCGCCGTCGAGCTTACGGATTTCAGAGAACTCGTCGAGCGTCACGGTGGTCAGTTCGCCGTCTTCGCGTTTTAAGACGACGACGTCGCTGAACACCTTATCGTCGAAATTCCGCTGGTGGTGGTAGGCGTGCCGACGGCGGTCGGTTTTCACAACCGTCCCGACCGTCGTGGTCATCCACGAACGGAAGCCAACTTTGACCTCATGCTTGAGTTCAATCCGATCTCCCGGCTGAAGCCGGGAGAAGACGATCAGGGAATCAGGATAAGCCATGGTGGGCTTAGACCTCTTTCGCGTTGATCCAGGACATGAGTCGCCGGAGGCGGCGGCCCGTTTCCTCGATCAGATGGGTGCGTTCCCGGCGACGGACCGACTTGAACGCCGGCGCGCCAGCTCGGTTTTCCAGAATCCACTCACGGGCGAATTGTCCGGTCTGGATTTCCTTCAGGATCTTCTTCATTTCAGCGCGGGTTTGTTCCGTGATGATCCGAGGACCGCGAGTGTAATCGCCGTATTCGGCCGTGTTCGACACGCTGTACCGCATGTAGCTCAAACCGCCCTGGTAGAACAGGTCGACGATCAGCTTCAATTCGTGCATGCATTCGAAGTAGGCCATCTCCGGTTGATAACCGGCTTCGACCAACGTTTCGAAGGCCACCTTGACCAGCTCGCTCACGCCACCGCACAGCACGACCTGCTCGCCGAATAGATCCGTTTCCGTTTCCTCGGCGATAGTCGTTTCAATCACGCCCGCTCGCGTTCCACCAACGCCCTTAGCGTAAGCCAAGCCGGCACGGAATGTCGCTTCGCTCGCGCCGGGTCCGACCGCGATCAAGCACGGCACGCCGCCACCCCGCTCAAACTCGCTCCGAACCAAGTGCCCCGGTCCCTTGGGAGCGACGAGCAACGTATCGACGCCGTGGGGCGGTTCCACCTGGCCAAAGTGCAGATTGAACCCGTGCGAGCACATCAAGATGTTGCCCGGCTCGAGGTTCGGCCGAATAAACTGCCGATACAGGTCGCCCTGGACCTCGTCTGGAAGCAAAATGTTGACGATGTCCGCCCGCTTCGTCGCCTCTTCGATCGGCAGCGGTTCAAAGCCATGGGATTTCGCCAAATTGTAGTTAGCGCTTCCCGGACGCTGGCCGATGATCACCGTGCAACCGCTATCACGTAAGTTCTGCGCCTGAGCGTGGCCTTGCGAACCGTACCCGAGAATGGCGATCGTCTTGTTCTTGAGCACCGACAAGTCGGCGTCATTGTCGTAGTAGGTCTTGGCAGGCATGAGGCGTACGGACTCCTAAAGAGGCGAGAGGTGATTGACTTAGTAGGCGGCGACCCGCCTTGCGGACAGGAAGCGCCGCGGGTGATCCTCCGATCGCTGTCGGCCAACGGAGAACCCAAAAAGGAAACTGCCATCGAACCGCCGAACGCGAATCAAACGGTTCGCGCCGGTTCCTCGACTTCGACCGGGTTTTCCTGGCCCGTGCGGACCAAAGCCACTCGGCCAGCGCGAACCAATTCCAGAATCCCGTAGGGCCGCATCCGCTCGACAAACGCATCGATCTTGCTGGCCCGACCCGATATCTCGATCATCAGTTCGGTGTCGCCCACATCCACAACGCGCCCGCGGAAAATGTCGACCAATTCGCGAATCTCGGTCCGCTTGCCCCCAGGAGGCGCCTTGACCTTGATCAACATCAAATCGCGATCGACGAAGTCCCGTGAACTGATGTCCTCGACACGAATCACTGTGACGATTTTTTCCAGCTGCTTGCGGACCTGTTCCGAAACCCGTTCGTCTCCCAATACGACAAACGTCATCCGCGAGATACCCGGCTCCTGGGTCTGGCCAACCGCCAGGGATTCAATGTTGTAGCCACGCGAGGCCAGCATGCCCGAAATGTGGGCAAGCACGCCCGGCACGTTTTGCACAACGGCGGACAATAAATGTCGCATACGACCAGTTCCAACGGGACGATAGCTACCAGTAAAAGGCCGATGTTAGCCCCGCCGCCTCTTCCCGGCAAGGCTGGCGGAAGACAGCTTCGGGAACGATTTCAGGTTTTGGGCTTCCGGTTTCGGGCAAAACAGACAGGTAGTCGGCTACCCACCCCGAATCCAGGAACCGCCCCCCCGCTATGAACGTTTTCGCGCGATCGCGCGTTGCATCGCTTGGCCCATGTCCGCCGGACTGTCGGCGACTTCAATGCCCGCATCGCGGAGGGCCGCGACCTTTTCGGTCGCGGTCCCCTTCCCGCCGGAAATGATCGCGCCCGCATGCCCCATGCGTTTGCCCGGCGGGGCCGTGCGACCCGCGATAAAAGCGGCGACCGGCTTGGTCACATGCTGTTTCACAAAAGCGGCCGCCTCTTCCTCGGCCGAGCCGCCGATTTCGCCAATCATCATGATCGATTCGGTTTGCGGATCAGCCTGGTACCAGCGGAAAAGGTCGATAAACGACGTTCCCACGATGGGGTCGCCCCCTAGCCCAACGCAAGTCGACTGCCCCAGGCCCAAGTTCGTCGTCTGCCATACGGCTTCGTAGGTCAGAGTCCCGCTGCGACTCATAATGCCGACCGATCCCGGCGTGTGGATGTACCCGGGCATGATCCCGATTTTGCATTGGCCCGGCGTGATCACGCCTGGGCAATTCGGGCCAATCAACACCGATTTGCTCGCCCGCACCCGTTCGTACACATGGACCATGTCCAACACGGGAACGCCTTCTGTGATCGCTATGATCACGGGAATTCCCGCGTCGAGCGCCTCGAGGATAGCGTCGGCGGTAAACGCTGGCGGCACGAAGATCATCGTGGCGTTCGCACCGGTCTTCTCCACCGCTTCGACCACCGTATCGAAAACCGGCAGTCCCTGGACCGTTTCGCCTCCCTTACCAGGAGTCACGCCGCCCACCATCTGCGTGCCGTACTCTTTGCAACCCTTTGTGTGAAATTCACCCACCTTGCCAGTGATTCCCTGGCAAATCACTCGCGTGTTCTTGTCGACCAAAATGCTCATGGCTCATTCACTCGCAGTATCAGTTAGGCGGATTTCAAATCGGTGGATTTCGCGTCGAAACACGGGTGGCGACTGTCCGGCTAGCCAGCGGCGGCGACGGCGGCGACTACTTTTTTCGCCGCATCGGTCAGTCCTTCGGCGGTGATAATGTTTACGCCGCTTTCCGCCAACAACTTGCGGCCTTGTTCGACTTCGGTACCTTCCAAGCGCACCACCAGCGGAACGTTGAAACCGACCGTGCGGTATGCTTCCAAAAGCGCTTGGGCGATGGTTGTGCAACGCATGATGCCGCCAAAGATATTCACCAACACACCTTTGACGTTCGCGTCCGACAACAGAATCCGAAACGCCTCCGTCACTTGTTGGGCATTCGCGCCACCGCCAACATCGAGGAAATTCGCTGGCTGGCCACCATGCAACTTGATGATGTCCATGGTCGACATCGCCAAACCGGCGCCATTGACCAAGCAACCGATGTTCCCTTCAAGTTTCACATAACTGAGGCCGGCGTTGCTCGCTCGCACCTCGGCCGGTTCCTCTTCCGCCAAATCGCGGAATTCCTGGATCTGCTTGTGGCGGAACAGGGCGTTGTCGTCAAAGGTCATTTTGGCATCGAGCGCCACCAATTGACCGGCTTTCGTCACGACCAACGGATTGATTTCCACTAGGCTGGCGTCGTACTTAGTGAACACCGAGCACAAGGTTTTCATAAACCGTTCGGCGCTGCGAACCGAGTCGCCTTTAATGCCGAGCTTTTGACAGAGCTTTCGCACTTGGAAGCTGTGCAAGCCGATCTGCGGGTGAAAGTGTTCCTTGAAGATTTTCTCGGGCGATTCTTCGGCGACCTTTTCGATTTCGACGCCGCCTTCGCTGGACACCATCAACACCGGCATCGCGGCCGCCCGGTCGAGCACAGCGCCTAGATAGAGTTCCCGACCAATATCACAGCCCGCCTCGACCAATACGCGGTTGACGGTCTGGCCGCTCGGACCGGTTTGAATGGTGACCAGTTTGTTGCCGAGCAACGCTTGGGCGACGGCGGCGGCTTCGTCGGCCGACCGCACCAGTTGCACGCCGCGCTGGGACGGATTGCCGACAATCGTGCCCTTTCCACGCCCGCCAGCGTGAATCTGCGCCTTGACGACGGCAAACGCCCCACCCAGTTGTTGAAAGGCGTCGGCGGCCTCTTGCGGAGTCGCCGCGACACGGTTTTCCAGAACCGCGACGCCGTTGTCTCGAAAGATGCTCTTCGCCTGAAACTCATGAATCTTCATGGAAACGCCTTGGCTCGACCGGCGACCTCCGCCCGGGGGCGCCTGTTACTTCTGGTCCCAAAACCGCCGGGATTATAGCGCACCCGAGGCTTGATCGGATAGGGCACCGTCGATGATCCGTTGCGCGATCGCGAGGGGAGCCTCGTCGTCGGCCAAAGCCACTGGCTGGCATTCCGCTAAGCCTCGAAACCATGTTTCTTGGCGGCGAGCGAACTGCCGCGTGCGGACCTGCACTCGCATGATCGCTTCGGCCAACGATAGTCGTCCATCTAGGTGCCCGAACGCTTCCCGATAGCCCACAGCCTGGGACGCGGTGCGTCCCAGCGTGCCGTACCGCACTCTGAGCCCCGCCGCCTCGTTGACGAGACCGGCCGCGAACATTTGTTCCACTCGTGATTCAATCCGCCGATGCAACCGCTCGCGCGCCCAATGCAACGTGAAAACGCGGTTGCCTACGCCGCCCACTGGTTCATCAAAGTGCGTCTGCGAATGGCTCAATGGCCGCCCGGTGAGTCGATTGACTTCCAACGCGCGGATGATACGGCGTTTATCATTGGGATGAAGCCGCGCTGCGGCTAGCGGATCGACCTGCCGCAATCGCTCATGCAGGGCCTCCAGCCCCGTTTCCCGAATCTCCCGCTCGATCGACTCGCGGAAATCCCAATCCGCCGCCGGCCCCTCGCTCAACCCCCGCAGCAGGGCCTTCAAGTAAAGCGGCGTGCCGCCCACGAACAGGACCTTCCGTCCACGCCCCTGCACTTCGGCGACCGCCGCCACCGCCGCCGCCATGTACTGGGAGATACTGAATTCCTGGTCCGGCGTGGCCAAATCCAACAGGTGGTGGCGCACCTCCGCGCGTTCCAACGCGGTTGGCTTCGCAGTGCCAATGTCCATGTCACGGTAGACGGCCATCGAGTCCATCGAAAGGATTTCGGCGTCTAGCAACTTGGCGAGCGCGATTCCCACGCGCGTTTTACCGCTCGCCGTCGGTCCCGTGAGAAACCAACAATCCGCCACCGGCGCAAATTCCCCCTCAACCATCGCCACTCCTCACCCGCCTCCGGCGCCTCGCTCGACGCCGCTTCGGTTGCCGTCTCCATCTCCGGATCGTAGTATAGCGAACCGGCCGCTACGGCAGCCGCTGGACGACGTTCTCGGGCCTGCTGAATGTGGAAGATCCCATCGATGACTCAACCAACGACGCCTCAAGATCGTTCCATCCCAGCCGCCGACCCACACGCTCACCACCCACCCAAAGCCATCGGCGCCGCCGGGGGAGCGTCCGGGGAAATCAGCCTTACCGTCCTGCAACAACTGATGGCGGTGATCGAAGACCGAAAAGCGAATCCTCCCGCGAAATCGTACACGACCAAACTGTTCGAGGGCGGCGTGCCAAAAATTGGCGGCAAGATCTTGGAGGAAGCCCGCGAGGTAGTCGAAGCCGCCGCGGAACCCGGGGCCGAGGGGCGGGCGCATGTCATCTACGAGGCGGCCGATGTCACGTATCACCTGATGGTGTTGCTCGGACACCTGGGCA
>JBJTOW010000932.1:0-4507 GCA_046074805.1 Planctomycetota bacterium
GCACCTATCCGCTGCCCGAAGCCCAGCTTGACCGATTCCTGTTCGAATTGCGTGTCGACTATCCGTCGCTTGAAGATGAGCGGCGGATTGTGTCGGGACACTCATTCCGTCCGCTCGAGCAGTTACGGCAGATACTCGGCCGCGAAGAGATTTTGCGGTTCCGCGACGCGGCCGCGCGGATTCCGGCGGCGCCACCCGTCATCGACTACGCGGTGCGGATTGTCCGCGCGACGCGTCCCGATGCGTCCGATTCGGCGCCGTACGTCAAACGCTGGCTGAAATGGGGGGCTAGCCCTCGAGCCAGCCAAAATCTGATTCTCGCAGGCCGCGCCCGAGCCGCTTGCCTGGGCCGCTTCAATGTCTCCTGCGAGGACATCGAGGCGCTTGCGCCGCTCGTCCTCCGCCACCGCGTGTTACGCACCTTTCATGCCGAAGCCGAAGGACAATCGACTGACGCGATCGTCGCCCGGATTATCGCCGACACGGCCCGCAATTGACGCTCCCGGTCACTATGGATTCGGCCCGCGCCGCGACCTCCGCACAGATTGACCCATCTCCCTGACACGGCTACCTCCACCAGAATCGGCACCTTCGCGCGGCACTGCCAACAGACTGCTAACGAAACGCCGAAGAAACTCCTACGATGCCAATGCCGCCGCCGTCGCTCACGCCGCTGTCGCCATGGAAGCCTGCTTCCACCGACAGCGTGTTGCCATCGTCGACCTTGCGGCATTTTGATCCGCGCTTGCTCGCCACGCTGGATAGTCTCGACTTGCAGGCGCGCTACGTCGTTGAAGGTTTCGTTTCCGGCTTGCATCGCAGCCCGTTCCACGGTTTCAGTGTGGAATTCAGCGAGTATCGCGAATACGAGCCGGGCGATGATCCGCGGCATGTCGATTGGCGGGCGTTCGCTCGCAGCGGCCGGCTGTATGTCAAACGCTACATGCAGGAAACGAATCTGGCCTGCTACGCGCTGGTCGACACCAGCGGGTCGATGGAGTACCGAGGTCCGGAGGCCTGGGGTTCGAAACTGGATGTGGGCCGCGTTCTCTGCGCGGCGCTTTCCTGGATGATGTTGAAACAAAACGACGCCGCCGGACTGCTGGCTTGGTCAGCGGAGATGGATGGACCCGAATTGGTCCCGCCATCGCAGAAGTCCAGCCAGTTCGGCGTGTTGCTCCGGCAATTGGATCGACTGGAGCCAAACTCGCGAGCCTCGCTTTCCGGCTTGCTGTCGATCGCGGCCCGACGCGTGCGCCGCCGCTCGCTGGCGATCTTGATCTCCGATCTGCTGGAACCGCCCGAGGACCTGGTCGAATCGCTGCGGCAGTTGCGGCATGCGGGCACGGAACTCCTGGTGTTGCAGGTGTTGGACCGCGACGAACTGGAGTTTCCGTTCGCCGAAGACACGATCTTCGAAGACCCCGAGACGGCACAGCGACGACGCGTGGCGCCGGCCGCCGCCCGCGACGCTTATCTGCAACGCTTCACGGCGTTCCTCGACAGCCATCGCGATCAGTTCCGCGGGCTTGAGGCCCACCATCGGATCGTGCGTACCGACGAAGCGCCATGGCAGGCGATCCAAGCTTTTTTGGAAGCCCGCGAGTCGCTCGGATGATCGTTTCATTCCTCTATCCGCTGTGTTGGCTCGGAGCGTTGGCGGTCGCCGCGCCGCTCTGGTTGCATCTGCGGCGCCGTTCGGATCGTCCTGTCGTGCGTTTCCCGACCGCCCGCTTTCTCGACGATCACACGATCGCCGACGAGCGGCCGTTTCGGCTCCGCGATCCATGGCTATTCGCACTGCGTGCCGCTGCTTTAATGCTGTTGGTCTCGGCCTTCGCGTGGCCCTACTTGAGCAAGCGTGCGCCAGGGCCAATCCAGGTCAGTCGAGTGCTGGTGCTTGACAAAACGTTGAGCCATCAGGCCGAGGGACGGTTCGCGACGGCACGGCAGGCCGCTTTGGAAGCTGTCGCGAAGGCCTCCCCGGATACGCAGGTCGCCGTTGTGGAAGTGGGCCGCACGCCCCGAGTGATCGTCGAATTCCAGGATCGGCCGGACGCCTCGGCCGCGAAGATCGCGGCGTTGGAACCCGGTTTTGAACGCGGTTCCTACCTCGTGGCGTTCCGCCAGGCCGCCGCATTGTTGGAAATGGCGAGCGGCCCGCGGCGACGGATCGAATTGTTGGGCGACAATCAAGAAAACCAGTGGACGGACACCGAGCCGACGTTGCCGTTCCTCGGCGAGTTCGAAGTCCAATTGCCATCGACCATACCGGCGAATGCCAACAATCTCTCGGTCGCCGCTCCCGAACTGCGGCGTTCTTTCCAGGCCGGCGTGGCGATTGTCGAATTGCAAGTTCAACTAGCCCGCTCAGGCGATGTGCCGGCCGCATTGCTGATCGTCGAGTCAAACGGCAAGGAGGTGGCGAAGCGGCCCGTGCTCTTCGCTTCGCCGCAGTCCACCACCACAACGCTGCGTGTCGCCTGGCCTGTGGACGAACGTCAGGAAGTCCGCGGGTCGGTTCGCGCGCGTAGGCTGGCCGCTCCGCCATCCGATCCGTCTTTCGCGGTTATCGCTGGCGAAGACGCGCTGCCGATGGATGACATCGCGTGGTTCCATGAGCCGCCGCGGGAAGAAGGCCGAGTCGCGGTCGTCGCACAATCGCCTTATTTGGCCGCCGCGCTATCGCCTGAAGTGATGCGCGGGCGTTGGGCGGCGGTAACGGCGGAGGCCGAAGTTGGCCGCGATGAACGGCTGAAATCGGGCGATGTGCTCCTGATCGAAGCCCGCAATCTTCTCGAGGCGTCGAACAAGGAACTGCTCGAACATTACCAACGGACACGGCGTGGCGTGTTGTTGGTGGTGGACCGCGAATCGACGGTGATCGCCAACGGTTTAAAGTCGCTGGGGCTGGAGTATGGCGGAGAGGTGAAAGACGCCGCGCCAGCGCCGTTTCGGTACATCATGTTCGACCATCCGATTTTCCAGCCGCTGCGAGCGCGCGACTTCGGGGATCTGCTCGACATTCGTGTGTCGCGTTATCGGCGGTTCGCTGCTCCGAACGCCCGGGTGCTCGTGTACTCGGCCCTGGGCGATCCGTTGTTGATGGAAGTCGACAATGGAGCGGGAAAAATTGTGGTGGCCGCGTTTGGCTGGGAACGAAATGCGACCAACTGGCCGATTCATCCTTCGTTTGTTCCGTTTCTCGATCTGAGTCTGGAGTACTTGCGGCAACGCGAATCGTGGCAGCGGCAATTCGAACCGGGTGAGCGCTGCCTCTGGACGTTCGACGCTGTCGCGCGGCGTTCCGCCGCAAACGATACGACCGCCGCGCCTGGCGCCGCATCCAGCGCCGCGATCAGCACCGCGATCAGCGCCGCTGTGGTTGTAACCGATGCGGAGGGCGTCGAGCGATATCGCGGGCCGCTGCGGGGCGAAACGGTCGATTTTCCGGTTCCATCGCGTCCGGGACTGTATGATGTCAGCTTCGACGGTGGCCGATCGATTGCGCGGACGTTCGCCGTGAATCCGTCTCCCTTGGAGTCGATGCTCACCTACGCTTCCGGCGATTCGCGGGTGGCTTCGTGGCGTGACACGCGCGTCGGCGCGAGAGCGGCGGACACGTCCAGTGTGGCGAAGAAAGTCGGCGGCGGACAAGATGTCGATTCCGATGGGCCGGTGGAGTTGTCGGCGATTTTGCGTCAGCAGTCATGGTGGTGGCTGCTGGCCGGCGGCGCGTTGCTGATGGCTGTGGAGATGGTATGGGCGTCTTGGCGAGTGTCCGCGGTCACGCCGCGACGCTCTGTGTACGGGGCGAAAAATCCTGCGGTGGAAGGAGCGTAACGATGAGCCATATGTCGACACCCATTCAACGGCACATCGCGACCGCGATTCGCAAAAAGAAAACGCGAAGCTGGCTGTCCACGAGTTTGTTGTTCGCCAACATCTGCGTGGCTGGAATTCTCGCGGTGGGGCTAGCAATGTCCAACGGTTGGATTGAGTATCGCGTCACCGCGCTGGGACTGTTTTGCGGCTTGCTGTTGATTTCTTTTCTGGTGTGGGGCATCACGACGATCGTTTGTTGGCTTTGGCCGGTGCAACGGCGGCGATTTGTCCGAGACTTGGAAGAGCAAGAGACGCGGCTGGAGGAACGACTCTCGACGGTCGTGCATCTCGAAGAGCAACTCGCGCGGCCGTCGATCCAGCCGACTCTTGCCAGCCCGCCGGAAAAGCGAGCCGAATATGAGCAGCAACAGCGTCAAGAGGAAGTGACACGTTGGTTTCGCCAACGGATCGAACGCCAAGCGGCCGCGATTCTCACGGCTCATTCCGCACGCCGACAGGCGTTGCCCTGGTCGATTTGGCGACGCGCGGCCGCGTTTATGGTCTTGAGCGGCCTGACGGTCTGGTTTTTCGCCGAATGGCAGCCATGGGAAAACTTAAAACGCGGTAACGCTTGGCGATTTGATTCGTCGTTCCCGGTCACGCCGACATCAAATTCGGAATC
>JBJTOW010000933.1:0-5848 GCA_046074805.1 Planctomycetota bacterium
CATGTCAATGTCGTGCGAGACGCTCTCCATGATGCCCACATCGTCCAAAAGTCCGCGCTGTAGCCGATGCACCATGTCGTTTAAGTCGTGTGGCCAGAAATATTGCTGCCGACGTTGATGCTAACAATTGCACGGATTGAACGACGAGTCGATCTCCCGCGTGGGCCCAAAGGTGGCACCGCCATCCGCTGAAAGATTCGCATAAAGTTTGTCCGCTAGCCAACAAGCCGCCACATTCCCGCCGCCATCCACCGCTAACGAAAAACCTTCGCTCGGCTTCCCGTTGATGTTTCGGAGCGGCTCGAAGGCGGTTCCTCCCGGGGCCAGTCGGGCGTAGTGAAAGCCCCATTGCTCCTTGGGGAGTTTGAGTTTCCAGGCGTTTGTACCGAGCGCGACGTGGACGTGGCCGTTGGGCGCGACGGCGAGATCCCAAACCGTGTACTCAAGGCCGGCTGGCTTCGCATGGCCCGCCGCCTGCACGACGATGGGAAACGGTCGGCCGAAAGTTTTTCCACCATCTTCGCTGCGGTAATACCGAGGACCGCGGTCCGCATCGCACACTAAGTGCAACACGCCCTGGGCGTCCATCTTCGCGGCGATCGGCTGGCCGCCCGGCGATGGCACTGCCACGACTTCCGCTGCGGCAACTTCGGCTGTCGCCCGCCCACCATCGGCGAGAAGCCCACCAATTAGGAGCAGCGTGATGTTCAAAACAACAGGGATTCGGTGAGACATGACGCGCATCGCCCCTTGATGGTGCGTGGACTGATTGACGACGTGAACCAACTTGGATTTATAGTCGAACCGCTCGATATCCACGGACCAACTCGCGATTCGAGCTGGGAAGTCAACGGAAATGTAAAGAAATACAATCCCGGTGAGTGGCCTCTGCCGTACGACGGACTTCCTAGTCCGTCGAGGTGTGGCGGCGACGGCCTGGAAGGCCGTCGTACAAGGAGGAGGCGACGGCCTGGAAGTCCGTCGTACGAGGAAGAGGCGACGGCCTGGAAGTCCGTCGTACGAGGAAGGGGCGACGGCCTGGAAGGCCGTCGTACGAGGGAGAGGCGACGGACTGGAAGTCCGTCGTACAAGGAAGGGGCGACGGACTGGAAGTCCGTCGTACGAGGAAGGGGCGACGGCCTGGAAGTCCGTCGTACCAGTGAGCGGCCTCTGGGATTTGACTACCAGAATCGCTTTGGAAGCATCGATTCGAGCCGCTGGCGCCAAGTTGTTTCAGCGGCGGGCGGATCCGCACCGCGAGCGGGCATAGGTCGAACAGCCGACGGTGGCGACTCGGCGACGCGACCGGCGACGTTCTTCGACTCCACGGTGGCCGTTTCACCTGTCGTCGACTCACCCATCGTCGGCCCGCCTGTCATTGGCCCGCCTGTTATCGGCTCGCCTGTTATCGGTTCGCCGCCGAGCACGGGCTGGCGATCTTTGGTCGGTGTCGAGCGGGGTGGTTTCTCGGGAGGGCGGCCCATGGGAAGCCGGTTGTTCGGATCGGAAAGCGTGCTATCGCCGCTCCGCGAATCCATTCCGTTTCGTGGACGAATCGGACCGGTGCGGCGCAGCGAAGCGGAGGGTGGGCGGAGCACGCGGTCGCCCGGTCGGCCAGCGTCGATGCCGACACGCGGAGTTGCCGTTACGTTGGGCGCGGCTCCAGGTGGAACCGCCGTTCCCGTGAATTCCACCGCCGCTGGTTCGCCGGGGACAAACGCTTCGAGGAATCGCGGCCAGTATCCATCCAGATAACGATGGGAATCGAGCAGTCGGCCATGGCCCAGCTGAAAACCCGCGATGCCCAGTTGCTTCACGAGTTCGTCGCGTTCGTTGTCATGGAACCACAGATCATAGACCGACAAGTCGTCGATCGACACATCGCCAGGACCCATCAAGTCGATCCCGATTCTCAATTCGCTCAGTTCGCTGGATGGCAAGTCGTCGATCTGAAACCAGTATTGGGTCCAAACGTTCGGAATCGGCGGTCCCTTGCCGCCGCCGACAGTGGCGTACCGGTAATACGTTTTCCCATCGATCTTGCCTTCGATGGCCAGACGCAAGGGCGATTGGGACGATTTGTCCCGCGAGCGAATCCAGCCCCAAACGGCGATGCGTCCCGTCGCCGGCGCAGGTATCGGTTCGCTCCGAACCCATACGACCTCGCGTTCGCTGCGTATCCGAAGGGAACGTTGTCCGCCGTGCGGCTCCGATTCCTCCAAGGCGACAGTGATTCCCGGTCCCGAGGCGCTCATCCACCGCGCCGGCGCGGCGGCCGATGATCCGATGGCTTCCGCGTTCACCCCCGTTTCGAGTCCCGCTTCGAAACCGGCGTTCGCCAGCGTCTTGAGCGGCGGTGGCGAGTTCAAGTTATGCGTTCGCGCGCGAGCTGAATTCATCCGCGCCTGCAAGGCCTGGGGAACCTCCGGGGCGACGACCGCGTTCCAATCCCGAACTGTCGCCTGCGGGGACTCCAACCGGATCGCTCGCAGATCATGCGGATCGAGGGCGATCCTCCAGAGCCATTGGCCTTGCACTCGAGTCAGCCCCGATGCGGCGCCTGCCAGGCCTTTCTGCGAAATGCCCGCGCCGGGGCCGATCCCTCCGCCGATGCCCCCTGTTGAACCGACGCCGCTGCTCGAGCCGCCGCGTTGAGCGTTGTTCCCCAACCCCAGCAGGTCCCAGCGGAGATCTGGCGGGCCGTCCAACCGCACCTCAACGGAAACCGGCCATGGGGCGTCGTTAAGCACGTAGACGAAGGTCGCGCCGTCCACGGCCGTTTGGCGAACCGTGACCGCCTGCGCCTGCGAATCGACTGACGGCGCGAGCGTCTCAAAAGCGTTGGCTGGTAGACTGTGGAAGGTTGCCATTGCCTGCCGCAATTGCGGGTCGGCGCTCAACGCGAGCGATCGGCCGCCTTGCAAGAACACAACGCAGTCCTCGGTGCGCAGCGATCGCGTGATCGACTGGCGTTGCCGTCCACCCGCCGCCAAGAATTGCGTGGAAATCGGCGTCGATGGCGAAGCCAGGCGCCAAGGCAACGATTCTTGGAACGCCAATCCTCCGGCCGAACCGTTGACGGTCAGTAGGCGATCGAATTCGACGGCGCGGTTCCATTCGAGTCGCGCGCCTTGTCCTGCCAGTCCGAGCAACGGGGCGTCGAGAAACGGACGAGGACAGACAATTCCGGGTTGATCGTGCCAATCGGCGGGATCGAAGCCGATGAGTCGCAAACCGTCGCCCGCAGTCAACCTCACAGGCAGCGCGGGTTGAACGAAGGGCTGAAGGGTGGGCGAATGACGCAGACCAGCGATGTTCAACAGCAGCCGCGAGTGCGGTTGGCTTTTCGCGATACGGTCTCGCGCCGCCGCGTAAAACTCGGCGGTTTGGCGGGCTCGCCAACGAATCCAGCGATCCCGCGCTTCGCCTTCGAGGAATCGCGCGCGGGCGGCGAATCGTAGATTCGGATCGTTCGGGGAATTCGCGGTCCCGGGCACCGGCAGTCCTGTGTCAGCGGTGAACGCCGCCACTGTCCGATCGTCGTAGCCGCCCTCGGGGCCCGGCAACGAGGCGAACGAATCGGGGCCGATCTGCAAGCTCGCGCCGCCCCAGGCTGGATGGTGGCTGTACCGTTGTTCCAATTCAGAAAGGACGCGGAGGCTCGCCTCACGGACCCGTGGATCGAGCAGATTGTAGCGCGGCGTCTTGCCTCGCAGCGAAGTCGCGGTCACGGCGGTGGGCACAGTGGCGACCCGCCATTCTCGACGCGGCCCGCTGCCGGACGGCGGGTTGGCAGCGGAAAACGGACCGGTGGCGGCCTGCATGCCGGCCTTGAGAAACCCCAACGGAGACGTTTCCACGGCAGTTTCCGCGACGGCGGCCGACTTGCCGGATTGCCATGGAATCACGTTCGCCGCCGAGTCTGGTCGAAGCATGGTGCGGGCGATCGGCGACGCTCGCCCATCAGCGCCGATCCAACGCAGGCCACCCGCCTCAACGCCACCAGTGCGAGCTAATCGCTCAAGTTCTGGCAGTGGACCCGCGAATTCCACCGCGGGTATCAGCGTCAGCCCCTCGCGATCGAACACGCGGAAGAGCATTTCGAGCACGTCTTTGCGTATCGGGTCTTGGCCGTCGGCAAGGAACACGCCCGAATCATGACGCGGGTTGGGTTCCAAGAGCGGGCTGGGATATAGAGCGCTCCCTTCGCTCGCGACATTGATAACCGCCGCGTTGTAGCCAGCGAACTTGAGATAGTCCGCAAGGCGGTTCGCGCCTTGATAGAACGAAAGCCAGTCGAGCCACGCGGCGGACCCATCCGATTCCACAACGCGGCCGCACTGGAACGTTTCCGCCAGCAGAGGACGGTCGAGCAATGCGGCGGCAAGTCGAGTGGAATCAGGGGCGGGCGACGACGCTCGTTTGGTCGCCGACCGCGTGGGCGCAGCGGCCGGGCTCATTGGTGGCAAGCGAGTAGGCCCCGCCTCGACCGCCAACCGACCGGCGTACGCGGGTGCCGTTGGATGGCGGTTGACCAGCAGCACCCACGCGGCTCGGCTTTGCGGCCAGAAGACTAGGCGATGTTTGCCGAACGCTGGCGGGACACCCGGAGCCAATGGGGGAACTTCGAGGCCGGTATCCAAGCCTTGGGAAATGAGCCGCCCACCGTTGTCGGCGTCCATCACACTGACGCCGAGGCACTGCGGCAAATCGTTCGCGAATTCGATCTCCAGAATATGCGGTTCGCCCGGGCGAGCGACCGACAGCGGATGCAGCATCCAGCCGCTCGGTTCCAGTCGCAGCAGGTTTTGGCCGCGATGCGGATAACGCGTGGCCAGCCGTTGGTCGAGCGATGCCGAGGCGTCCGTGGCGGACGGTTTCCAATTTGGAACGGTCGGCAGCCAATGGGTCCACGGGCGATCCTCGGATCGGTTTTCCACCGCTGGCGACGAAAGCCCCTTCGAATCGTCCGTGGGCCGCCCTGTTGCGGTCCCGTTGGAGGGCTGGTTCGTCGGCTGGTTTGTCGGCAGATTTGTCGGCTGGTTGGTTGATGAGTTCGCGGGCTGGTTCGCGAGTGGCGTCGTGGATGGATTCGTCGACGTGCTCGATGGCCCGCTGATACCCGCCGTTGGATCGATTTCCGCGATTTTCCGCCATGTGGGCGGCTCGCTAAGTCCTATCGGAAAAGGAAGTGGGTATCGGGTTTCGGCGGCCGGTTCCCGTTTGGCCGGAGCCGCCGCCGCTGTCGGTCCAGGCAGCACGACAACCTGGACGCGGCGCGCCATCAGTGGCCGCGCGCGAGCCAGCGGCAGGCCAACGCCAACACGGCGGGCAAGCAGTTCGACATGAATATCAAAAACGCCTTCTTGATCAGGCAAACGGACGGCGCAGCGCGCCTCGGAGGCCAGCGCCGCGTTTCGCGGCCGCAGGTCGTATTCCTGGCGGCTCAATTCCTCATGGCCACGGGCAGGCGCCAGCCAAACTCGAATTCGGCTTGAGGCCGCGTTTTCCTGGCCAGTCGCGTTTGCGATCACGGTGAAGGGAAACGATTCGCCCGGTTCGAAAACCAAGTGGTCCCGTTCGAACTCGACCCGCAACCGATCGCCCGGAACGCGGGCCAATTGCACGCGATTGCGTTGATCATCCAGCGAATGCGAGAGCGGCGTCGAAATGAGCGTATCGAGCCGCGTTGTGAAGCGGCGAACCTCGCCGGGCTGGTCGACCGGCGCTAGCTCGATCGTCACTTCCGCCGTCGGCGGTCCGGCCACTTCGATGTCGCAACCATGAAACACGCCTTCGATGGCGTTGTGGATCGCCAGCGACTGCCCGCCAATGGGCGCGCCACGAT
>JBJTOW010000934.1:0-6523 GCA_046074805.1 Planctomycetota bacterium
GCGGCGATGGATGGCGCGGGCAATCAACGATTTGCCCGTGCCGCTTTCCCCGGTGATCAGCACCGTCGCTTTCGTGTCGGCGATGCGGTCGATCAGGTCGAAAATCCGCAGCATCCGCGCGTCGCGTCCGACCACGCTCTCCAGGCCAAAGCGGTTATCCAATTCCGCCTTCAGCCGTCGGTTCTCCTCTAACACATTCCGCTGATCGAGCGCTCGCCCCAGCGACATGACGAGTTCCTCGTCGATGATCGGCTTGGTGAGCAGGTCGAAGGCTCCGGCCCGCAGCGCCTCAACGGCCATTTCGACAGTGCCATAACCCGTCATCAGAATGACGGCCGGTTTGTTGGCGATCTTTTGGCAGGCTTGCAAAACGTCGAAACCGTCGCCGTCCTGAAGGCGGATGTCCGTCAATACGGCGTCAAATGGCCGATGGGCCAATTGGTCGATAGCTTCCCGCTGGGAAATCGCCTTCGTGATCGCAAACCCCTTCATTTCCAGCCAATCGGCCATGGAATCGAGGAGTTGACGATCGTCGTCGACAAGGAGTAGGGAGCGTTTTTTCATAGCGGCGCGTCTCGACGGGTGACCACAAGGTTTACTTAGGTCATAAATCCTGCCGGTCAATCACCACCCGTCCGTTCGGCCAGGAATTTCCCGTAAATCGCGTCAACCGTAGCGGGATTCCCCAGAATTAACTAAGATTTAGCTGTCGACCGCGATGCAAAAAAGCACCAGTGCCCCACTCGGAGGCCTCCCACGTCGGGAGCGGTGGCTAAGGAAGCTGGCGCCGCGAGCCTCGGGGAACGATCGGGGAGGATTACGATGACGATTAAGTTGCTCGTGGCGGACGACCACGAGGTGGTGCGCCGTGGACTGCATACGCTGTTCAAGGACACCGATGTGAAAATCGTGGCGGAAGCAACCACGGGCAAAGAGGCTGTGGAGCAGACGCTCAAGCACAAGCCCGATGTCGTTCTAATGGACATCCGCATGCCCGACGTCGATGGCCTCGACGCGATCGAAAAGCTCCGCAAAAAGTCGCCGGAAACGCCGGTGGTGATTCTTTCCACGTACGACAATCCGACGTATGTCGCCCGATCGGCGGCACTCGGCGCCTTCGACTACGTGCTCAAAGGAGCGCCGCGGAAGGATTTGGTGGCGGCCGTCGCCCGAGCGGCCCGCCGGGATGCGCCGACACAGTCCAGCATCCTCAGCCGCGTCAAGGAAACGCTCGAGAAGAAACGCGAAGGTGTCAGCGACGACATGCCGCTCACCGAACGCGAAACGCAAGTCCTGCGGCACGTTGCGCTTGGATTGAGCAATCGGGAGATTGCCCGGTCGCTGGAAATCAGCGTCGAGACGGTCAAGGAGCACGTGCAGAACATCCTGCGGAAGATCCAATGCACGGATCGCACGCAAGCCGCCGTGTGGGCTGTGCGGAAAGAGCTGGTCTAACACGTGCGCCTCATCGAGCTCGCGGGTGGGCCCGTTCATAGGCCGCCCGGAGCCCGGCGGTGCTCACGTGCGTGTAGATTTGTGTCGTCACCAAGCTCTTGTGGCCAAGCAACTCCTGCACGCTGCGAATGTCGGCTCCCCGATCCAGCAAATGGGTCGCAAAGCTGTGCCGCAGCGTGTGGGGGGTGGTCCGTTTGTCGAGTCCGGTTTCCGCCAGCAATTTTTCCAACATGCGGCCGACGCTGCGGGTTGTGAGTCGCCTGCCGAAGCGGTTTGTGAATGCGGGCGCGGTGCCCTTCGAGCTATTCGGGTCGGCCAGTTGGCGAACCGCTAGCCATTGTCGAAGCGCTTTCAATGCGTACGAGCCGAGATGGGCGAGCCGCTCTTTACGGCCTTTGCCCTTCACGCGAGCCAATCCGGCTTCTAGGTCAAGATCCTGGTCGCGCAGCGCGACAAGTTCTCCCACACGTAGGCCAGCTGAATACATTGTCTCAAGGATCGCGCGGTCGCGCAGGCCCAATGCGCGGCGACTTGATGGCGCTTCCAGTAGCCGCTGGATCTCATCGGTCGTAAGGCAATGCGGCAGAACACGCTCGGGGCGAGGGTTGCGGAGCGGTTTCGCCGGATTCGCCGCCACATGGCCTTCCCGTTGGGCGAATCGGAAAAAACTCCGGAGTGACGCCAGTCGACGCGAGATCGACGATTTCGCGTAGCCCGCCTCGTGCATCGCCGCCACGTAGCCGCGAAGGTCCAAGGTTGAAATGGCGGCCGCGTCGGGTTCACCGCCACGAGCGTCCCGGAGGTATTCCTCCAGCGCGAGCATGTCCTCGCGATACGATTTCAGCGTCAATTCGGCCGCGTTCCGTTCCACACGGAGGTACCGCAGGAACCGATCCACCACCAACCGCATGGCTACTCCCGTTCGTCGTTGGACGACAACGGCAAAATAAACCGGTTGTTGAATACCCCCGGGTCATCGCTCGCCTGCTTCACCTTCTCGCTGAGATTCACCGCGTCGGACCATGTGAAGCTGAGTTCGGGGTCCGCCGCGAAGCGGCCGAGCGTCCGCAGCATCTCCGTCCGATGCGCGTCGTCGAACAGGAATACATAGCGTTCCTGTCCCTTGACCAACGCCAGAATCGTGACGTCGTTTTTCACAGCGGCTTCTCCAACGGACCGTGCGGTGCGCTCAATAAGATTCATATCGACGGGCCGCCAACGCCGCGGGAATCGACTTCGGCGGCAGGAAACGTTTTTGACCGGGAAAAATCGTCGAAACCATGAACCGTGCCGATCGGGCGACCGAGCAAAGCGGCGGACCGCCCGAGAACTGGGCCAACTGTAACGACGAGCCCAATCGAGTCCGCGGCAAAGCCTTTGGGCCTCACAAGAGCCCGTTCCAGTGCGATAGCCCCAGCGGTTCCCGACTGGCCCACGGTTCGCCATATCGAGTGCCGATCTGCTTGCCCCAGTACGCCGCCTCGTCCCGTAAGCGGTCGAGGAATGTGGGCGGATCGGCGGACCGGCCGATCGTGAATTGGCTGGCATAGCAGGCGATGGCGGCGAGTTTCGTTTCCCAGGTTTCGCTGATGTCCAGAATGAACGCTGGCTGCGGCGCCATCTTCAAATGCACGCAGTAATAATAGTAAATCCGTTCGGGATGGAACGGGGCGCCGGGCATGTCGGTTTTGGTGAGCTTGGCCCAGAACCGAGCGGCTTCGATGAGCGTGGTGGCCGCCACATGATCGGGATGAGCGTCCACCCAGTAGGGCGCGCATAGCCAACGTGGACGCAGTTCCCGAATCACGCCCGCAAGCCGGGTCCGGGCGTCGAGCGTTGCTTCGAGCGACCGATTCGGAAGTCCAAGGTTGCCGCGATAATCCAAGCCAAGCAAGGCGGTGGCGGCCGCCGTCTCCTTCGCCCGCGTTTCAGGGTCGCCAAATGGCGTCGGCTCGCCGTTCGTCAAGTCGAGCACTCCGACCCGCCGCCCTTCCCGCTTCCAGCCCAGGATCGCGCCGCCCGCTCCTAATTCCGCGTCGTCGGGGTGAGGGGCAATGACCAAGACATCCAGGGGCATGCTTTCAAACTCCTTGGATTGGGCAGGGGAATTGGCCTGGACAGGACGGCCGCTTTTTTGGAAAAGGCCCTAGGCGGCTTATTTTTTCGCCGTAAGTGCCACGAATCGATGGCACTCACCCATGTTGCTCGTGAAGATCGGCTGGCGACAGTCTTGGGAGAAGCCATGAACCGTTTGCATCTCCATGCCCACTGCGGATGGCGCCAAGCGTGCGGTACGATCGCTGTGCTGTTCAGCTTGATCGCGACGAATGGCTGTGTTGTCTGGGATTGGGTCCGGCCCGCCGCTAACCCCGATGCCGCCGCGCCGATGGCCAGCCACCGGAATGCCAACACGGGCGCGGCCAGCGGGAGAGCGAAAGGAACGCTCGGCGATCATGGTGACGCGGAAGACGGAGCCGGAAGTTCGGACAGCGAATCCGGCCAAATCGTCTCGGCCGAAGAAGATTCGCCGGAACTAGCGACTCGCTTCCGCCCGCGAGCGCCGCGACGGAGCGAAAATCTTCTGTTGGACGAACGCTCGCGGCAGATCGAACGCAACCTCGGACTGTAGCGGGCATCCCGTGGAGCATCACGACTTTCTTGCCTTGCCGTCCTTGGGCGTGGTCGCGCCGCGTGGCGGCGGGGCCTTGGGGTCGCGGAATAGCTTGGAAAGTTCGCTGTCGAGTTCCGCCGCATGCACATTGCGGTTGAGCACACGACCAGCGTTGTCGATCAACAGCATCGACGGCAACGTGAAGATGCCCATCTCGGTGGCGAGCCGTCCTTCCAGTCCGCCCGCCTCATGCAACTGCGGCCAAGTAATCCGGTTCGACTGGGCGAACTCGGCAGCGACTGAGCGTTCGTTGTCCAGGTTGACGCCAATGACGGCGAAGTTCTGGCGGGCGTACTTGGCTTGCAAGTCCTTGAGCTTCGCCATGTCTTGTTTGCACGGTTCGCACCAAGTCGCCCAGTAGTGGACGAGCACCGTGTAGCCTTTCAGCGTTGCCAAGTCGACGGAGCGACCGTCCAGAGTCTTGCCCTTGAGCGGGATGGAGCGGCCCACCGATTCCAATCGCAGCTTGGCGCCGGCCGCCTTTTTGGCGACCTCGGTGGCCGCGAAGTTCTGCACGATTTTCGCGTACCATTCCAACGCGTCGTCCGTCTTGTTAGCGAATTCCTGGGCGATCGCCAGCTGAAGCATGGCGTCGGCGGCGTCGGTCACATCCGGGTAGGTTTTGACGAATCCTTCCAATCTTTCGATCCAACTGGCTTGGACCTTCGCGGGATCGGCGTCGGGGTCGGCGATCTCCTCGCTGTACTGCGCCAACAAATGGCGGAACTCGACGTAGGCGATAAAGTCGCTCTTCGCCTTTTGTGTCCGCAGGCGTTCCGCGAGTGTTTGGAGACGTTTGACGCCGTCGGGATAGCCACCCGATTGCACGGCGGCGCTGACGGTGTCGGCCAGTTGCCGGATCCAGGTCGAACGCTCCTCGTCATTCTTGCCGGCGGTGTAGAGCTTCTCCAGGACGTCGGCACGCTGGGCGTTGAGCTCGGCGAGGGCGTCCGGGGCGGACGCCTTGGCGATTCGCGCCTCGATCGCCTCCAGTTCATCCGTCATCTTCTGGAGTTCCGCGTTGCCTTCCGCCGCCATCGGCCGGGAAAGAGCGGCGTTGTAGACGCTGAAGAAGTAGCCGCTGGAGGCGACCGCCGTTTTGTCGTCCAAAAGATTGCTCGGCAGATCGATCAGCCGCCAAGCGGGGCCGGCTTGCACCAGTGTGCCGACAGCGATTTGCGAATGAGCCCCCGCCGTTTCCACGACGGCGGCCACGTTTTCATAGACCATCAAGTCTTTTGTGGAGCCATCCGAGCCCATGGGGAGCAAACCGGGCTGGGTCGCTCCGAAGTTCGTCCAGATCGTTTTCTCCGACACAAGCTTTTGTTTGCGGGCCAAGTCGGCGAAGCCTGCCCGAGCGGCGGTCAGCTTCCGTTTGACATCGGCCGCCTGCGTCTCGCCAAGTCCCAACGCGGCGAGTTCCTCGTCGGAGAGCAGCAACCGTTTGAAGCGGGCGTCGTCGCGATCGCGGAGCGCCGCGACCACTTCCGCCGTTACTTCCTCGGGGGAAATCGTTTTCCAGGAATCGATCCGGCCATCCTCGTTTTCGTCGAGTCCCCAGCGGCTGCCAGCGGTTCCCAGCCACCGGTACTGGTCGGCCTTGCTGTTGAAGTTCGAATCGACATCGCGGTAGACCTCGATGCCCTCCCGGAAATAAGCCCAGATGTCGAGTTTATTGTCTTGGTTGGTGTCGACGAACCGGCGCAGGATGATGCCGTTGCTGTCGCGGACGAGCCAGCCGGTAAGGCCATCAGCGGCAAGATTTTCGACCGTGCACTTCTCGATTTGCTCTTTGGTGGGCCGGTCGTATGGCACGTCGCGTTGGACAGGAGCCAATTCCAGAGCCGCTTGCGGGGTGGGTTTAGCCGCATGAGCTTCCGGAATGCCGCCGCAGGCCCACAGACCAGCGGCCGCTCCCAAGCAATAAATTCCCCATCGACGTCGCGCGTATCGCAGCATTGGCAGCACTCCTCTGCGGTTAACCGGTCCCGGAACGGACCCTAAGTCTGTATTCGGAACGCGGGGCAGCGCCGTTTGAATGCATTGCGCCAAATTTTCCGGTTATGCCGGGTGGAGTTGAAGCGGCGGATCGCGGGCCACTGATGTTCGACTTCAGCCGGATCAGCATCCTCAACTCGCAGAGCAACACGGGCACGCAGAGTTCGCGCCCGCAAGCCTGGGCCAAGAACGTGATCAGCGTGGGCGGCATCCGCCACGTCAACACGCTGTCGAAGGCCGATGACAACTGGAACGGCGCGAGCATCGGCCCGGCAGCCGACGGCCGCATCAAGCCCGACATCGCGAGCTTCTACGACAGCGTCCACACCACCGACTGGACCGGGGCGTCCGGCTACTCCTCGACCAACTACTACTCCAGCTTCAGCGGCACGTCCGCGG
>JBJTOW010000935.1:0-5261 GCA_046074805.1 Planctomycetota bacterium
GAGCGATGCGAGTGGGCTTGGTTTCGTTGCTGCACGAGTCCAACACGTTTATCCGCGAACCAACAACCTGGGAGCACTTCGCGGACCATGTGTTGTGGACTGGGGACGAGATGCGGAGGCGGCTGGAGTGTGCCCCGCACGAGGTCGGCGGCTTTTTCGCGGGCCTGGATGAAGCGGGCATCGAAGCCGTACCGCTGCTCTTCGCTCGAGCTCTGCCGTACGGCCCAATCACGCGCGAAACCTACAGCCGACTGCTCGAACTGGTTCGAGAGCGGATCGAGTCGGCGGGTCGACTGGACGGTTTGCTGGTCGCGCCGCACGGAGCGACAGTCAGCGAGCTGGCCGCCGATGCCGATGGATTGTGGCTCGAACGGGTTCGCCAGCAGGTCGGGCCGTCGCTGCCGATCATCGGCACATTGGACGCGCATGCGAATCTGTCGCCACGTATGGTCGCGGCCTGCGACGCGCTTATCGCCTACCGTTCCAACCCGCATCTCGACCAGCGGGAACGCGGCTTGGAGGCGGCGCGGTTGATGGCGCGGACGCTGCGCGGCGAAGTGCGGCCGGTGCAAGCGGCCTCCTTTCCACGATTGGCGATCAACATCGAGCGTCAGTTGACCACGGAACCCCACTGCCGCCGACTTTACGAGCAAGCGGACCGGCAACTAACGCTGCCCGGCGTGCTTTCCAACAGTATTCTGCTGGGTTTCCCGTACGCGGACGTCGCTGAGATGGGGTCGTCGATCTTGGTGGTAGCGGACGGCGACCACGCGCTTGCGCAGCGGCTCGCGGATGAGCTTGCGGACTGGCTGTGGGCTCATCGAGCCGATTTCGTGGGACGGATGGTGGCGATCGAGGAAGCGGTGGAGCGGGCGTACCAGGTACCTGGTCCGGTATGCCTGTTGGACATGGGGGACAATGTTGGCGGTGGCTCGCCGGCCGATAGCACTTTCCTGGCCCGGGCGCTCGACGCGCGCGGCGAGGGCAGGGCGCTCGTCTGCCTCAATGATCCGGCCGCGGTGAGAGCGGCGACGGCGGCCGGGCCGGGCGCCCGAGTGCGTTTGGCGGCGGGCGGACACACCGATGAACGCCATGGAGAGCCGCTGGAAACCGAGTTCACCGTCGTCAGTTTGCATGATGGAAAGTTCCGCGAGACGCAGGCGCGGCACGGCGGCTTCACCGACTGCGACCAAGGCCCGACCGCCGTGGTTCGCACGGATCGGGGACTAACCGTCATCCTCACATCGCTCCGCATGCCGCCGTTCAGCCTTGGACAGATCACAAGTTGCGGTTTGGATCCGGAAAAGTTCCAAGTGTTGGTGGCTAAAGGCGTCATCGCGCCGGTCGCGGCGTACGCGCCGATTTGTCGGGAACTGATCCGAGTCAACACGCCTGGCGTGACCACGGCCGATATGGCGTCGTTGGATTACACCAATCGGCGCCGCCCACTGTTTCCCTTCGAAACCGAAATGGAAACTTGGCGCGGACCGATGTAGATTTACCGGGCTCGAGCGTGCCGTCGATTTCGGGTGAAAGCGAGTCTTGAGGATGCCTCCCACGACCTTATTGCCGTTGACCTGGCAAGTTCCCGAGGAATTCCGCGAACGGCTGGGCGATGGCGCCGGCCGCCAGCGGCTTATGGTCCACGACGGCCATTTGCTATTGGTATTGCACAAGCCGCCGCGGAGCGATGAAACGAGTCGCCGTGGGCGGTTTTTCTGGCGCGAGCCGAATGGCGAATGGCATTCGTCGGATTTGGGCCTAGGTCCGAACTCGCTGTTTAAGCACATCGCCGAGTTCCAAGAGGTTTTCGAGAAACTCGACGGGTTGGAAGAGAACGCCGAAAGCTCGGTAACGCTGGGCGGAGTTATAGAATCGCTGACGCCGTTACGTCGATCGGTACATAATCTTTACGACGTGCTGCAGGAGGCCCGCAAAGAGGTTCCCGACGATCGCCAGTTGCTGAACGCGCGCGATCGGGCCTACGACCTCGATCGCAATGTGGAACTGCTGCTCGACAACGCCCGCAATGGGTTGGAATTCATGATCGCGAGGCGGGCCGAGCAACAGGCCGTGGAAGCTCACAAGATGGCGGTCTCCGCCCACCGACTCAACTTATTAGTCGCCTTCTTTTTTCCGATCGCGACGCTGGCGGCCGTCATGGGCACCAATCTGCGGCATGGCTACGAGGAAGTTCACTCGCCCTTCCCGTTCGTCGGAATGCTCGCGGTCGGACTTTTCGCCGGAATCATCCTGCGAGGCTTCCTGCGAGCTTGACGATCGATGTCTGGCGTGGGCGCGACGCTCGATCCGCACGCGCGGTCCGCACGCTCAGTCGGCCGCCAGTGCGCCAGGAAGCGGACCGCGCGAAGTTCGACACCGCCTTCCAATCCTTGGCGGTTTTGGCGCCGACGTGGGGTGGCGGCAGGCTACGGATTGACGCAGTGACGCAGTGGCTTCCCGGACAAACCGGCTAATAGGTTGTCGGCGGCGATTTCCGCCATGCCGTTGCGGCTGGAGACCGTAGCGCTGCCGATATGGGGGGCGACGACGCAATTGGGCAGATAAAGGAGTGGATTGTCGAAGGCGGGCGGTTCGGGATCGGTCACATCCAGTCCGGCGGCGAAGATATCGCCATTGCGCAGCGCGGCGGTCAGGTCGGCTTCGTTGACGATGCCACCGCGAGCCGTGTTGATGAAGATCGCGGACCGCTTCATCTTGCGGAACGCTTCGGCATTGAAGAGGTGTTTCGTCGAGTCGTTCATGACGGTGTGAACCGAGATGAAATCGGATTCGGCGAGCAGTGTGTCGAAGTCGACGAGGCGAGCGCCGAGCTCCCGTTCGGCCTCCTCATTCCGCGACCGACCGAAATACAGCACATTCATGTCCCATCCGCCACGGCAGCGTTTCGCCATCGCGTAGCCGATCCGCCCCATGCCGACGATGCCGATCGTCTTGTTTTGCAAATCGGCCCCGATGTGCCCCAATGGCTCCCACGTTTTCCAATTTTTCGCGCGGGCGTAGTCCACGGATTCAACGATCCGCCGCGCCGCGGCGATCAGCAAGGCGAACGCGATGTCGGCGGTGGCGTCGGTGAGCACCCCGGGGGTGTTGCCCACTCGAATGCCTCGGCGGGTCGCCTCGGCGATATCGATATTATTGAAACCGACCGCGAAGTTGCTGACGACCTTCAATTGCGGGCCAGCCGCGTCCATCACTTCGGCATCGATCCGTTCGGTCAACAATGACAGCAAGCCGTCGCAACCGCGGACCTTTTCCAAGAGCGTCGCGCGGGATGGCGGCAGCGGATCGCGAATCACCTCGGCATCGCAATGGGCGAGCACTTTGTCCAGACCGGCGGCGGGGATTTCTCGAGTGACCAGGACACGCGGCTTCGTCATAACGGGAAAGCTCCGCGAACAGTTGGAAGGTGAGTGATTGGTTGGGGCGGATGGAGCGTCTTCGAGGCTGTCAGCTTGCCCCAATCAGCAGTCGAGCGTCAAGCGGGCGAGGACGTGTCGATTCGAGGAAAACGCGAACCAGAACGCCGTCCGCATTGTTGTTCGCCGATTGCGGGGACCGCTGGTCCATCCTACGTTGGACGATTCGCGACTTCGGCGTGATGTCCCCAGGCCATGCAATTCCGCCGCCGCCATCGCCGTCGTTATCGCTGTCGCCTTCAAACCTGTCGCCATCACCGTCGTCGCCATCACCGTCGTCGCCATCACCGCCACGCCTTCCATGGATCCACCCACGCTCGGCACCCACTGCCTGCTCGACCTGTTCGATTGCGAAGCGGCCGAGCTGGACGATCTTGCCGTGCTGGAACAATGGCTGCGGCAAGCGGCGGCGGCGGCCGGAGCCGAAGTGCTGGGGGTGCTCCGCCATCGCTTCCTGCCGCAGGGCGCATCGCTGGTCTGCTTGCTCGCCGAATCCCACATTTCGCTGCATACGTGGCCGGAGAGTCGGCGAGCGGCGGCTGACATCTACACGTGCGGGTCGAAATGTGAGCCGCAACGGGCGTGCGATGCGTTATTGGCGTTCCTCCGGCCGGTCCGGCATTCGCTCCGCATCGTCTCCCGTGGACTACAGCCGCCCACCGTTCCGTCATGCCCGGGAACTTGAGAGCCGACAAAGCAGGAGGCCGGTCAGATCGGTCCACCTTTCCAGCGGACGAACGCCTCGAGCGCGTAGAATTCCGGCAGGCCGATCTGGTTGTATCTGGCGGCCGTGCATTTGTTGCGGTCTTCGGCCTGTTGCCAAAACTGACGCGGGTCGGTGCCGGGAAACAGCGCGTCGTCCTTTTGGCTTTCGTGCATGAAAATCGCGTGTCGTTTTCGACGTAGGTCGCCGGGGCTGAGCGGCACGGCGATCTCGATTTCGTGTGGTTCGTACTCCTGCCAAGCGCCTCGGTAGAGCAGCACTTCGGGGCGGAAGCCGGAGGCGACCAGGATTTCGTCCAAGGCGAGGAAAATCGCCTCGGCGCAGACTCGATGGGTCCCGTGTGGGTCGGACAGGTCGCCGGCAACGTAGATTTGGTGCGGCTGGACCCGCTCAATCAATTCCCGCAAGATCCGAACGTCTTCGGGGCCGACCGGCTTCTTCATCACCGTACCCGTTTCGTAGAACGGCAATTGGAGGTTGTGCAGATGCGCCTCCTCGCAGCCCACCTCGAAGGCCCCGAACTTGGCTTCGCTCCAGCGAATCAAGCCTTTGATCCGTCGGACGCAGTCCATGTCGGGTTCCCCGGGACGTTTGTCCTGGATCGACCGGTGGACCTCCGCCTCCAGCCGCAGCGACTGGGTCGTTTCCAAGCCGAACATCCGGTTGTATTCGGCGACGAAATCTGCCACGCGATGGGCGTCGTGGTCGAAGACGGCGATGTTGCCGCTGGTCATGTAAGCCACGTGGACCTCATGGCCGTCTTCGTTCAACCGAATCAACGTGCCGCCCATGCTGATGACGTCGTCGTCGGGGTGTGGGCTGAAGCAGATAATGCGTTTTCGAGGAGTATCGCCCGCGCCGGCGACTCCGGCCGGATGCGGTTCGATCGTCGCCATCATGCTATCGAACACCCGTCGGGCCAAGCGTTCCGCCGGCCCCAATTCCCGCAGCAGTTGATGCAGGCCACGGTCAAGGAAGTCTTCGTCGGCCAGCTTGAGACACGCTTTACTGGCGGCTTGGCAGAGCCACAGCACGGCCCGTTTGACCAACGCGTCGTCCCATGTCTGGGGGCCGGTCAGCCACGGGGTTGCGCGGGC
>JBJTOW010000936.1:0-3636 GCA_046074805.1 Planctomycetota bacterium
CGGCTGGCCGACGTGCTCCACAGCCGCCTTGTAGGCCGCGTAAACTTTTTCGGGATCGTGACCGCCGCGGCGGAGCTTTTCTAGTTTCTCGTCCGAGTAGTTCGCGACCAGTTCGAGCAGTTCGGGGTACTTACCGAAGAAGTTTTCGCGGATGTACGACCCCGAGGATACGACGTACTTCTGATATTCGCCATCGACGACTTCCGCCATGCGTTTGGCGAGTAGTCCCGACTTGTCGCGTTGCAGCAACGGATCCCAGTCGTCGCCCCAAATCACCTTGATGACATTCCAACCGGCGCCGCGGAAGATCGCTTCCAGTTCCTGGATGATCTTGCCGTTGCCGCGAACGGGTCCATCCAGCCGCTGGAGGTTGCAGTTCACGACAAAGATGAGGTTGTCAAGTTTTTCGCGGGAGGCGAGCGTGATCGCGCCAAGCGTCTCGGGTTCGTCGGTCTCGCCGTCGCCCAGGAACGCCCAGACATGCCGGCCGTCGGTGTTCTTCAGGCCGCGATCTTGCAGGTAGCGGTTGAAACGGGCTTGGTAGATGGCCATGATCGGCGCGAGCCCCATCGAGACGGTGGGGAACTGCCAGAAATCGGGCATCAGCCAAGGGTGTGGGTAAGAAGACAGGCCCCGGGTCGGCTGAAGTTCCCGTCGGAAGTGCTCGAGGTTTTCCTCGGACAAGCGGCCTTCGAGGAACGCCCTGGAGTACATACCGGGTGAGGCGTGGCCTTGGAAGTAAATCTGGTCGCCTTCGTAGCCGGTGGCCCCACGTCCACGGAAAAAGTGGTTGAAGGCGACTTCATAGAGTGTCGCCGACGACGCGAAAGTCGAAATGTGGCCGCCCAAGCCTTCGTAGTACTTGTTGGCCCGCAGGACCATCGCCATGGCGTTCCAGCGAATGATGCTCTTCAGGCGGCGTTCGATTTCCCGGTTGCCTGGGTACGGTGGTTGGCGGCTGGACGGGATCGTGTTGATGTAAGGTGTGTTGGAAGCGATCGGAAGATCCACGCCCTGCCGGCGGGCTTTGTCTTCGAGCGACGCGATCAGGAACCGAGCCCGTTCCGGCCCTTTGCTCGCCAAGATGTAATCCAGCGATTCGAGCCATTCGGCCGTCTCCGCCGGGTCGATGTCGCGGGCCTGGGGAGCGAACAAGTCCGACGATAGCTTCTCGTTATCCGGTACCGTTCCCGTATCCGACATAGGTTCTTCCTTCGCTTCTTGTCGTTTCGCCGCTCCAACACACGCGACCGCGCGAGTTCACCGGCTGTCCGCAAACCGTCGAAACCGTAGGGATATTGTTGCGTCAAGGCAAGGGTGCTTGCAACCTCATCCGGCCGATCCGGCTTACCCAGCTCATCCAGTCGGTCCGCTCGATCCACTCGTGCCACTCGTGCCACGGAATGCGGCGGGTCCGGCCGCCGCCAAGTTTCGGTCCCGCCGCTCAAGGGCGGCGATTTTTTCCAGGCGTCGAGCATGCCTCCCGCCGTCGAAGGGGGTTTCCAGCCAGACAGCGACAATCCGTTCCGTCTGAGCCGTATTTTCTGGGGATCCCGCGAGGCATAGGACATTGACATCGTTGTGGCGGCGGCAAATCTCGGCCGTCGCCTCATCGGAGCAGACGGCGGCGCGGACCCCTGGCAACTTGTTGGCTGTGATCGCCATTCCAATCCCGGTACCACAAATCAGCAAGCCGCGATCGACCCTTCCCTCGGAAACGGCCGCGCCGACATCGCCGGCGATGTCGGGATAGTCCAGGCTTTCGCTGGCGGCGATTTCGACTTCCGTCACGTCGTGCCCGCATTGCTTGAGATACGCGGCCAACCGCGACTTCAAGCCAACACCCCGATGGTCACTCCCAATGGCGATTCGCATGCTTCTCCACCTCGCTGATGTCCCGTCGCAGTCGCGGTAGCTGGTCCCAATCCAACTCCGCCTCCCAAGCCTCGAGGTACTGGTCGATTTGAGCGGCGCAGCGCTGGTACACATCCAGCGGCCCGCCGATCGGGTCGCTGACATCCACCGTCGAACGGCTCAGGAGGCGCGTCCGCGTTGCCGCCTCGGGCCATTGACGCAACAACGCGTCGCGGTGGCCGCGGGTCATCGCCAAGATCACGTCGGCGAATCGTACCAAGCGGTCACTCACTGGCTGGCTCTCGTGGAAGCTTAAATCCAAACCCCGTTGGCCGACGGCCGTCCGCGCTTCCGGCGACGCGGCACTTCCCGCCATGGCAGCCACTCCGGCGGACAGAACGAGCACGCCCCGCTCGGCCAATTCATGCGGTTGGCAACCGAGGCGACGAGCCACTCGGCCACGCATGAGCGCTTCGGCCATCGGGCTGCGGCACGTGTTGCCCGTGCAGACAAAGAGGACCATGAGGCTCGCAAGTCTTCCAATCGCGGCGGCGCCAATCACCCCTTCGCGAATCAACTCAATCTCGGCACCTCGCACCCGTGCGACGCTCGATGGACCTGCGAACCGGGTGCGGCCCGCTTCAAGCACCAGAGCGGGCACGTCGCCCAAGGCGGCCGCCGCCGCCGCTCCCGTCACCGCCCAGGTCGGGCCCGTCGAATCGCCCGCGGTTTCGCCGCCGGAATCACGCGGTGATTCACTCGCCGCATCATGCGCCGCATTACTCGCCGATGCACCTACCGCATCGCGCGGCGAATCACCCGAGGGTGGCGATGCGTTTTTCGAGCCGCTTCTTGCCCGGACCTTCGCCACCACCAACGGGCCGACGGAGAGCCGCATCGCCGCTTCGATCAACGGATGGGCGGGAACCCGCAGCGGAAACGCTCGATCCACGCATACCGATTGCCGCACAGAGCTTGGCAACTGGTTTACCAAGCTGGCTTCCGGGGATTCGTCGACAATCAGGGTCAACGGACCGGGCCAGCAACGTCGAGCCAGCCGCTGGGCAACGGGCGGGAGTCGCGGGGCGAAATCGAGCGAGTGCTCGAAGCTCCGCGCCATCAGCGAAAGCGGTTCGACGAGCCCGTTTGTTCGGAGACTGGCCAGGCGGGCGACGGCCGCTTCAAGCAGTCCGTTCGCCGCCACCATGTAGGCCGTGTCAGTGGGAAATACGACGAGCTTGCCTTCCGCCAGCGCTTGCACGGCACGGTGGACAACGTCCCGCTGGTCGTCGGTCTTGCTGACGTCGATCAAGACTGCCATCCACACTGTCCCGTTGCGACTGCGGGAAGCCAAGCTTCCACGCTACTTGCCCCAGTCAAACCAATTTGCCTGACCGGCCACTCGTCGAACCTCAAAGTGTATCGACCGCGAAGAAGCGTCGGCAAGGGGCGGGTTCTCCACCTTCGTTTTGCCGAAGTCTCGCGGGCACGATACATTGAGAGACCATGAACACGCCTAAAATCCCTCCGCTGACACCGTGGGTCGGCTGGCACAAGTGTCATCCTCGGGCGGGGCGAAGCCGATCCTCTGGCCCGTCGCTGTCATCGCCCCGTGGTTGGCTTGGGCGGCCGTATGGCGACGCCGGCTATTTCCTATTACCCCTATTACCCGCATGGGTAAGCCGACAGGTGGCGTTAGCCGTCGTCCTACTCGTTGCCGGCGGATGCGTTCCCGGCGGAAGCGGCGACCAGCCCGAGTTGGTCTGGGGCCGTCAAGGTTAC
>JBJTOW010000937.1:0-6324 GCA_046074805.1 Planctomycetota bacterium
CGCCTCGAATCCTTCACGACGCGCGATCGGCCCATTCACCACCAAGCCAGTCGCCCAAATGTTCGCTGGCCAGTCGACGGCCGAAAGGGATGACGATGAATAGCCCATCCCGGCCGTCGCTGGTGCGTCTGATCCGCGATCCCGACCGCGAGACCGATCGCCGGCCGCTTGATCCGCGGCTGATCCGCCGTCTGTTCGGCTACATGCGTCCCTATGCGGCGAGGCGGAACGTATTGTTGGTCTGTGTGGTTTTGCGGGCGATCCAACTGCCGGCGGTCGCTTGGGCGACTGGCTTGGTGGTGAATGGGCCGATCGCGCGTCGTGAAGGATTCGAGGCGATCGCGGTGGCTTCGTTGACCGTGCTCGCTCTGGGAGCCGCTACGCATCTGACGTTCCATTTCCGCTATCGATTGGCGTTGGAATTGGGCGAGTTCGTCATTCACGACCTGCGGGACGATCTGTTCGGTCAATTGCAACGGTTGCCGCTCGGCTTTTTCCACCGCACGAAGGTCGGCCGGATCATCAGTCGCATGACCTCGGATTGCGAGGCAATGCGGGTGGGCGTGCAGGACGTGTTGTTCGTGGGATTGGTCGGTTTGGGCCAGATGGCCGCGTCCGCCGCATTCATGGCATGGTACGACTTGGCTTTGTTTTCGATCATCGTGGCAATGACACCTGTGCTGTGGGCCCTCAATCAACACTTTCGTAAACGGCTCAGCCAAGCGTATCGCGACGTCCAGGAAAGCTTTAGCCGCATGACGGCGACATTGGCCGAGTCGGTGGCGGGAATCCGCGTGACCCAAGGCTACGCCCGGGAACGCGTGAACGCGACGATGTTCTCCGACTTGGTCGCCGACCACGCGCGGTACAGCATGGCGGCTGTCCGGACGGCGGGAATCTTCACGCCGTTGCTCGAATTCAACAGCCAAGCGTTCTTGGCGGCGCTGCTGGTCATTGGCGGCTACCGAGCGTTGCGGCCCGATATCGCCATGCCAACCGGCGACCTGATTCAGTTCTTCTTCCTGGCCGGTATCTTTTTCAACCCAATCCAGATTTTAGGCGTGCAATACAACCAGGCGCTGACGGCGATGGCGGGCGCGGAACGTGTCTTCCGATTGCTCGACACGGCTCCGGATTGGTGCGATTCGCCCGACGCACGGGAACTGCCAACGCTTGCGGGCCGTGTCGAATTCCGCGATGTCTCCTTTAGCTACACGCCGGGCGTGACGGTTCTTAAAAACATCGACTTCGTGGCGGAAGCGGGACAGACGGTCGCGCTGGTTGGACATACGGGCAGCGGCAAATCGTCGCTAGTCAACCTGTTGGCGCGGTTTTATCTGCCGGACAGCGGCCAGTTGCTGCTTGACGGGCACGAAACGCGGGACGTCGTCAACGCGTCTTTGCATCGGCAGTTGGGGCTTGTGCCGCAACAAAACTTTCTCTTCACCGGCACGATCCTCGACAACATCCGCTTCAGCCGTCCCGAGGCGACCGAAGCCGAAGTGTGGCAAGCGTTGGAACAGCTCGACTGCCGCGATCTGTTCGCTGCGTTGCCAGTTGGTCTTCAGACCGAAGCGGGCGAACGGGGAGGACAGTTGTCGCTCGGCCAACGCCAGCTGGTGTGCTTCGCTCGAGCCCTTCTGGCCGACCCGCGGATTCTCATTCTTGACGAAGCCACCAGCGCGATCGATTCTCTGACTGAATTGCGGATTCAGCGGGCACTCGAACGGCTGGTCAAAGGGCGGACGAGCTTCGTGGTGGCGCATCGGTTGAGCACCATTCGACGGGCTGACTTGGTGTTGGTGCTTGAAGACGGCCGGATTGTCGAACGCGGCAACCACGATTCGCTTTTGGAACTAAAGGGGCAATATGCCGCGTTGTGGCGCGCGAATGAGCTGACTGGATTCACGGCTGGAGCTCCCCTGCCGAAGTAGCCCGAAAGCTAGGAGTTGCCGAGGGATCGGCGGGGTTGGTCGACAAAGCGGCAAATTCGGCCTGGGTACGCCGCCCGGCAACGTATTACAATGTTGCCCGCGATCCAATTGTCTTGAGACCTTCCCATGTCCAGCAGCGCCAAGACTGTCCCAGACACGCCCGAGCCGGTGAAGCCCACCAACTCGGCCGCGACACTGGCGCAAACCATCGACGCCCTCACGCCCAGTGGCCCATCGGCTCGACCCACAGGTCCTTCCGCGTCGGAACAGACGTTGGCTCACTCGTTTGACCTCATGTCCGATGGCCAATCCGAGCCTGTGGAAGCGAGTCTGGCGAGCGACGCTGGCACGCCAAGCCAACTCGGCTCGATCGGCGAGTACGACTTGATCAAGGTGCTCGGCCAAGGCGGCATGGGTGTCGTCTACCTCGCCCGCCAGAAGAATCTAAACCGGCTCGTCGCGCTAAAGACGATTCGATCGTCGGCCGCGATGAGCGAGCAGGCTCTGTCGCGTTTCCGCCTGGAGGCTCAGTCGGCCGCGAATCTGCGTCATCCGGGCATCGTGGCGGTGTACGACGTCGGCGAGGAAAGCGGCTGCCACTACTACTCGATGGAACTCATCGAGGGTCGCGACTTGGCCGACTTGGTTCGCGATCGAACGCTGGCGGCGGACGAAGCGGCGAAGCATTTGCTCGCGTTGGCCGATGCGATGCGGTACGCGCACGAGCAGGGCATTCTCCACCGCGATTTGAAGCCGTCGAATGTGCTGATCGACTCGCGGGGCGTGTTGAAAATCGCCGATTTTGGGTTGGCGAAGCGGATGAACGCCGGCGATTCGCAGCTCACCCAAACCGACAGTGTGCTTGGCACTCCCAGTTACATGCCGCCCGAGCAGGCGTCCAACGACTTCGGGGCGGTGGGGCCGTGGAGCGATGTTTATTCGCTGGGCGCGATTCTGTACGAACTGCTCTCCGGCCGCCCGCCGTTCCGCGCCAATTCGCCGCTGGAAACGATGCGATTGCTGTTGAACACCGATCCAGTGCCGTTGCGCCAGCTGGCGCCCGGCGTCCCGCGCGACCTGGAGACGATTTGCCATAAGTGTCTCGATCGGTTGCCCCAGCGTCGGTATGGTTCGGCGCGTGAATTGGCGGAGGAGCTGGGCCGCTTCGTCCGCCAAGAGCCGATTCTGGCTCGACCCATCGGGCGTGCCCAGCGGCTGTGGCGGTGGTGCCGACGACATCCGATCGAGTCGGTGTTGGTCGCTAGTTTGGCGTCGGCGTTACTGGTCGGTTCCGCCGCCGTCTTTTGGCAATGGCGCCGCGCCGAGGGAAACCTCGAAACGGCTCGAAGAAATCAAGTCCGCGCCCAACAGACCCTCGCGCAGCTCGGAACCGCCTCCGACCAACTGCTTGTCGTTGTGAAGGACTGGATCGCGCGGCTGCCAGCCAGCGATTCCTCCCAACGCGATAAACTCAACACCGCGTTGCTCGCGTACCAACAGCTTCTCAAGGACTGGCCGGAGGACGCCAACACCCACTTGAAGCTCGCCGAGACGCATCATCGGGTCGCCGACATTTGCTTGCACCTACGCGACTTTGAACAGGCGATCCAACACTACCGCCACGCCATCGATGTCTACGAGCGCATCCCAGTTGCCCATCATCAGGAAAACGCCCAGGGCCGCGATTACCAACAGCACCGCGACTGCCTTCAGGTCCGCCTGATCGCCGACGAACGCGATTGGCTCGGCGAGGCCTATCGCATGGCGGAGCGCCTGGAACTCGCGGAGGCGGAGTTCAATCGCGCGATCCAAGACCAGTCAGCCGTGCTCACTCGCGATCCATCGCCCGAGCTGCTCGGGGAACTCGCCCGCACCCACTACAACCGCGCCCTCATGCGGATTCAATTAGGGCAGTTTTCGGAAGCGATGGAGGATGTCGATCGCGGCATCGAGCTTCTCGAGGACGCGCTCCGAAAGCAGCCCAGCTCGATCGCTTCGCGCCAGGGTCTCGCCCGCTGCCGAATCAATCGCGGCATGATCCTCAAGCGTTCCAAGAAACCACTCGAGTCGCTGGCCGACTACTTGGCCGCCGAACGTCTACTCGATTCGCTCGTGAACGAAGTCCAGGACAACCGCGAGTTCCGTTTCGAGCAGGCGAAGGCGTTGCTGAATCGCGGCAACCTGCTGTTCGACCATCGCAAAGACCCCGCCTTCGCCGATCGCGACGCCATGAGCGAATCGTTTAGCGCTTTCAACCAGGCGCGGGACCTCTTGGCGACGTTGTCCGACGGCTACCGAGGCATGGACGAATACCGCCATCAACTGGCCAACACCTACAACGGACTCGGCGCTTGGCATCACGTCCGCGAGTCGCCTCGGGATGCCGAGCTCGCGTACGAGCAGTCCCGCCAATTGCTCGAAACACTGGTTAAGGAAGCGCCGCACAGTCCGGACCTCCACAGCCGCTTAGCGATCGCCTGCGCGAACCTGGCGTCATTGATTTCCGTCGAAGGCGGCGGATCCACGCGGAAGATCGCGTTACTGGAGTCGGCCGTGGAACACCAATCGCGGGCGATGGAACGGGCTCCGAAGCTGGGTGAGTACCCCGAGTTGTTGCGACGCCACCGTGTTGCTCTCGCTCGCGTCCTGTCAGCGGAAGGCAACCACGAGGCGTTTCTCGAACAGTTCCGCGCTGTGGTCGCTTTGAAAGAGGGGACCGCGAAAGATTGGCGCGGGCTTCTCGCGCTGGCGGGCCGAGGACTTCAAAAGGCGCGGACAGGCCAGCAGGCCGGTACCGGCCCGACTGTCAGCGCTGGCTCAACTGGCGGTGCTGGATCAACGAGCGCTGATGGCTCATCTGGGTCCTGGCCCGCGCGGTATGTCCTCGAGCTTCGCGCGGCCTTGGAACATCTGGCTAGCTCGAAGGCGTTGAGTTGGCAGGACATCAAGGCCGATCCTGCATTGGCCTATCTTCAGACCGAGCCATCGCTCGCTGGCCTACTTGAGTCTTTTCAGCGCGATTCCGGCAAATAAAACCGGTGCGTCGCCCCTTGCGCCGGCAAATTCGGCGCGTCGGCTATTCGTCTCATGATCGCCAGCATCGCGGTCGAGCAATCGACAACATCGATTGTGCGCACTGTGCCGAAGGCGGCTGACTATACGGGCTGGATATGGCCTAGCGAAAGGATTCAGCGATGGCGGGGAATGTTCGAGTGAACACGAGGGCGACGGCCACTGGTTGGCTGATCGCGTTACTGCTTACGGTTGGTCTGGGGATCGAAGTTGCGCAAGCGCAACCGGCCGCGCCCCCGTCGGCGACACCGGCGACGGAACCGGCCACTCCGATCGATCTGGGCGACGACGACAGCGAAGGGCCGATTGTGTCCGATAGCGGCGCCGGCTACATCGACAACGCGATCGTGGGCCATGTCTTCCGCTTTCGCTACGACGCGTCTTACAACAATCCGCAACCTGGCCGAGCGGAATTCTTTTGGCCTGTCGCCGGTGGCTTCGGCCCCGGTCCTGGGCCTGATCCGAGCGTCGATTACCAAGACTTTTCGGCTTACTTGGAACTGCTGATGCTGCCGCGCCTATCGGTGTTTATCGAGGCTCCCGCGCGGTTGCTCAATCCCGAACTTCGGGACAACACGGCCGGTTTGGGCGACAGCAATGTCGGTTTCAAATACGCGCTCGTGCAAGACAAGTGCACGACAACCACCGCGCAGTTCCGGGTCTACCTGCCAACGGGTGACGGCGACCGTGGCCTGGGCACAGACCACGCCAGCCTGGAACCGGCGTTGTTGCACTACCGACGCTTAACCGATCGGCTCGCGTTTTTCGCGGAACTGCGGGACTGGATCGCGGTCGGAGGCACGCCCAACTTCGCTGGCAACGTCTTGCGGTACGGTTTGGGAACGAGTTACCGGTTGAGCGATTGCGACGCCTGCCGCCCGTTGAGCGTTGTGTTTGAAACGGTTGGTTGGACGGTGCTCGAAGGCGCTACGGGGATCACGACCTTCCCGCCACTTCGCACCCAGTTCACGAGCGCGGTCGGCGACACCATCGTCAACGCGAAGGTGGGGTTCCGTTGGCAGTTGACACCCGATACCGATCTCTATGCCGGATACGGCCACGCTTTGACGCGTGAGACATGGTACGAGGACAACTTCCGCATCGAACTACGTTGGCTCTGGTAGCCTACCCAGGGCGGCGCTCCACGGCTTCGCCGTGTCGTTCTGCCCTGGGCTGACGTGCCTTTGCCCCTTCGGGGCGTTCAATTCGCCAGACGGATTCGCCCGCCTACCCAGGGCGGCGCTCCACGGCTTCGCCGTGTCGTTCTGCCCTGGGCTGACGTGCCTTTGCCCCTTCGGGGCGTTCAATTCGCGAGACG
>JBJTOW010000938.1:0-3044 GCA_046074805.1 Planctomycetota bacterium
CGCTCACCAAATCGTGAAGCCGTTGCACCACCGCGTTGATGCTCTGAGCGAGCTCGCCGATCTCGTCTTGGCTGTCGACGGGGATGCGCGCAGTGAGGTCACCGGCCCCCTGGGACATTTCGCGCATCCGGCCGATCAGCATTCGAGTGGGGCCGACGATGCTGTTGGCGATCCACGAGCTCAAAGCCAGAACCAACGCAAGATTGCCCGCTCCCAAAATGAACATGAAGCCGCTCCACCAGCGAACCGAGTCGGTGGCCGCTTTCTCGTTGACGCGCGCCAGCCGTTCGGTCTCGACACTCAACTGGTTGATCGCGTTTTGATTGGCGATGTAAAGAAGTTGCAGCTTGGGCCATTCCAGGTCGAAGGCGTCGCTGCGGCGCATCGGATCGTCGTCACCCGGACTATCCGACTGTAGAAGCGATCCGAGCGACCGTTCGGCCAGTTTGAAGAACCTGTCAGCCGGTTCAATGACGTCCGAGTACAGTTTGGGCTGGACGTCGCCTCCGAGCGCATCGGGGGTCCAAAACTGCTGGCGGGCCTCGAATTCCTTGCGGCACGCTTCAAACCGTTCGCGGCAGGCCGATCGACGATCGGCGGAAGGGTCTTTGGCGATTTCGTTCAGAAGCAGCGCTGGCTCCAGCAAGCTTAGCGGTGGCGGCAGGATGTCCGCCCGCAGATCCTGCATCCCCTTAATCTTCTTATACAGCGGACCTTCGACCTGGACTTCCGAACGCATCCAGGAACTGCAAGCGGCGAACAGTAAAAAGTTGGCGGCGAAGACGCCAACGAGCGTGTACAGTTTCGCGCGGAAACCGAAGTCGCGGAAGCGCATAGTATGGGAGTCCGAAAACGAATGGGCCGCCGCGCTGACCCATGCCGCCTACATGGGACCGCGCGTCAAACAAGACGAAACGTCACGGTCAAGGATAGTCCGCCCGCAACGCCGGGCAAGAAACTTTTCCGGATTTAGCGAAGCTGCGGCGCCTCGTTCACCCTACCTTACGGTAGGTCGCCCCATCGCTCGAATAAATCGTCGACAACCGACGGGGCGCTCCGCATCCTTTGACGGGCGTTTACTATCGGATTGGCCTTCGACTCCACAGCGGAGCAAACCATACGGTCAGCCGACCACACTCCCTGCAAGGGTGTCGCGTTCCGCCCATCCGAATTGCTCGAACCGGCGAAGAACGTATCGGTCGCGAATCCATCGCCCCCCTCGCCCTCGCCCCGATCTGCGACCCGGCTCGCGCCAGCGGTGGTCGCTCGGGAAACAGAGATGGAAAACACCCGATCAAAGAACAGCCCCGCCAGATCCTGGGCCCGCACACGGACAGAATAGGTGCTTTGCGTGGCGAAATTCAGCGACGCCTTCGCTCGAAGTTGATTGCCGGCAATCGTGAAGGCCGCGTTGCCAGTATCGCCAGTACCCCGGACTAACGAGTAGGAGAATGTCTCGCCCGCGTCGGGGTCGGTCGCGGAAAACTCGCCCACCAGCGCGTTCGCACCAGCACCTTCCACGATCGTCGCGTTCGACAGTGCTAAAGCCGTTGGCGCTTCGTTGACATTCGTCACGGCGATTGAGAATACCTTGTCGAACGACAGACCACCCTGGTCGGTCGCCCGCAATCGCACCGAATAGCCGCTTTTGGCCTCAAAATTCAGCGAGCTTGCGGCAAGCAGTTGGTCCTTGTCGATTTTGAACGCCGAGTTGTCCGTGTCTCCGCTGCCAGCCACCAGAGAGTAGGTGAAAGTGTTGCCCTTGTCGGCATCGATCGCCGCCAACTTGCCGACCGCCGCGTTGCTGCCAGCGTTTTCCGCGATCGTCGCTTTGGACAAAGTGATGTTCGTTGGCGCGTCGTTCACATTAATAACGGTCACAGCGAACGATCGTTCAAAGAACAAACCTTCTTTGTCCGCTGTTCGTATTCGGACATTGTACTTGCTTTTGGACTCAAAATCCAAGGACGCGGTGGCCCGCAACTGATTGCCGTCCATGTTAAACGCGGCGTTGTCGACATCCCCGGCACCGGCGACAAGCGTGTAGGTGAAGTTGTCAGTCGCATCGGAGTTAAGCGTGCTTAGAGCGCCGACCACAGCGTTTACGCCAGCATTCTCTTGAATGGTCACTTGGGAAAGCGTAAGCCCCCGTGGTGCCTCATTGACGTCCGTAATCGAGATGGAAAACACTTTGTCGACAACAAGTCCACCCTTATCCACCGCTTGTAGCCGCACCGAGTAAGTAGGCTGCAGTTCACAATTTAGCGAGGCGGCGGCCAATAACCGATTGCCCTGGATCTTGAATTGCTTATTGCCCGTGTCGCCCGTGCCGCTCGCGAACCGAAACGCGACGCTGTCGCCGGTGTCCAGATCCGTAGCGCTCAGTGTCCCCACCTGGGCGTCCTTGCCCGCGTTCTCGGCGAGCGAAGTATTGGATAGCGCTAAGGCGAACGGAGCTTCGTTAACGTTGCGCACCGCCACCGTCAACGGCTTTTCGAACGAGAGTCCCGCCTGATCGACGGCCCGGACCCGAACAGTGAACGAGCTTTTTGTTTCGAAATCCAAAGACTCGTTAGCACGCAGGCGAGAGCCCGAGATGTTGAATCGGCTGTTGTCATCGCCGCCAGCCCCGTCGACGAGGGTGTACGTCAACGTCGCTCCAGCATCGGGGTCAAGTGCCAACAGAGTGCCAACAACCGCATTGACGCCGGCATTTTCCGCGATCGATGTGGCGGACAGCGAGATGTCCGTCGGCGCCTCGCTTACGTTCGTCACGCTGACCGAAAATACTTTCTCGAACGAGAGACCGCCTTGATCGGTCGCCCGAACGCGAATCGAATAGCTGTAATTGGTTTCAAAATTCAGTGCGGCGGTCGCACGTAGATTGTTGCCGGAGATATTGAAGACGGCGTTGTCCGTCGCCCCGGTCCCGGCCACCAAAGTATAAGTGAAGGTATCGTTTGCATCCGGGTCTGTGGTCGACAGCGAGCCAACGACCGAGTTCGCGGCCGAGTTCTCCACAATCGAGGCGTTTGACAGCGCGA
>JBJTOW010000939.1:0-7287 GCA_046074805.1 Planctomycetota bacterium
ATCGTAGGACCGGCCGCTTCATCGGAAACCGCCGTTTGGAGACGCTCCAGGCGCCGCAACGCGTCCTGAGCCGCTCCCTGGGCCGAACCTAGCTGAAGCGCCCGCAGCTGATCGGCGGCCCGCGTCATTTCGCGGATCACACCTTGGAGCGCGAAGCCGTACACGGGACTTGGAGGCAGCGAATCGACTGCCCGCGCGGCCTCCGCCGCCAGTTCGCGTTGCTGCCGCTCCGCCGTCGTCCGCCGCGTTTCGTCATTCCGGTCCACCAGCGATGCTAGAGAGTCGACGATCGCCGACTGCCGAGGAACCCACGGTTCGATCGCCGAGTTCCACGCTTCCGCCGCCTCCCGCCGAGCGGCCGTTTCGGGCGGCTCGGGCCTCTTTGAGGCGTCGCTAACCGCTGTCGGGCGATCGCGGCCGCCGGCCAGTTTGTCGAGCATCGCGTCAACCGTGTCGACGGCTAGGCGTTGGCTTTCCGCCGCCGCGCCGAACCGGGAGGCTTGAACGTTATTGCCCGCTTCCCACACGGTCCCGGGCAGTGATGCGTCGCGGGCGATTTCCACAGCCGCTCCGACGGCCGCCCGCCAAGCTGGGTCCGACTGGCCAAGCTTCAGTCCGGCTTCCAGCCTTTCCAACAATCGATCGAGTCGACGGCTGGATTCAAACTGCCGTTCCGCTAGTCGGCGGCGTTCCGGTGATTCGCGGCCGATGGGATCATCGCTGGCTCCCGCCGACGCTTGATCAGCCAACCGCTGTTCGATTTCCAGAAGATCTTGAGCCAACGCTTCCCGCAGTTCCCCCAGTTCCTCGGCATACCGTCGCAGCTGATTCCACGGGGCGAGCCGTTCGACGATCGACTCCAGAGCGGCGACCGCAAGCGATTGTGCCACCCGCGCGTTGGCCAGCGGTTCACTCCAGTCTGGTTGGCGTTCCTGCCTTCGACGGATCGAATGTTGCAATTCCCGCTCGGCGGTAGGCAGTGGGCCAGCCACCAGAGACGCGAGCGAATCGGCGATCGCTCGCAATCGCGCCACCAACGCATCGTCCGCGCCGCCGCTCCAGTCCGCCTCCGCCGCGAGTCGCAAGAGCGACTCACGAACCCCACCGGCGTCATCCGGCGAGTGGCTTGGTTCGCTGATGGTGGCGTCGCTGGCTTCTTCCAACTTTCGTCGCACCAGCCGTTGCGCCAAAAAGGCGGATTGAAGTTGTTCCGCGTTCAGGGCGTTGACCATCCCGGATTCAGCGGTCGGTGGGGTTGTCGGGCCATCGGCTTCTTTTACGGATTCGGGCGTCGCGGAGGAGTCGATCGTCGTGGGCGAGTCAGACGTCGCGGCGGAGTCAGACGTCGCGGACTGGGCTTCGCGTTGGGCGAGCAAGGCGTTCCTCAGACGTTCCAGCAATTGCGACTCGCGCTGCGCGAGCCGTTCCGCGACCGCTTCGGGCGAAAGGATTTCCAACCGCCGCGCGGGAGACTCGGTGAGTTGTCCCAGTGAGTCGCGCGCGGCCAGCCAGTATTCGACAATCTTTCCGGGCACAGGCGGGCCAGCGGTGGCGAGCGACCAGTCAAACACCACTTCGACCTTGCCGCGCGCGGCCCCAACGGCGGATTTCGTTCTCAACGCGGCCGCCAGCTCGACCGTCCGCGACTCCGCTTCTCCCGCCATTCGGTACCGCAATTCGACAGTGGACAAATGCAGGTCATCTCCCACAGCCGCTCGGATCGGCACACGCGCGTCGGACACGCAGTACGCACTGTCGGTGGGCGACCGCCAAGAAATCACTGGTGGTTGGTCGCGAACCGCTTGCACCACCCAGCGTGCGGCCTCGGCAGAGACGCCATCGCGATCCGTCACATCCAAGGCGTACACCGCCGAATCGCGTAGTTCCCAGGACGGAAGTTGGTTCGTAGCCAGCGACAACCCACGGCCCGATGCGTCAATCGCGACGGGGATTCGTACCGACTGACTGGCTTTGCGATCGTCCGCTTCCCGACCGCGTCCCCGGTCCAGGTAATTGGGCGCCTCGGAGCCGTCTAGCGATGGCAGCCGGCGTAGGACGGCAACACTCAGCGGCCGAGTGGCGACGCCGCGAAGAGCGATTCGTGAGCCGACCCAGCCGCGAACGGGCTGGCTGGCAACTTGCGCCGCCAGCCCAGTGTATTCGGGCGGAACAACTTGAAGGTCCAGCGATTCGACACGCGGAGCCTCCACGACATCGATCGGCAGCCAACGCATAGTGTCATCGTCGCCGCCAATCGCCCGCACTTCGATCGCTCGAGCGATCCGTTCCAAGCGGAAGCGCACACGCGCCGGATCCTCCGTCAACTCGCCCAACAGACTTTGCTCACCCAACTCTCCTTGCCAACGCCAACGCAACTCGACGCGCGCCGGGGCTCGACCGCGGGCGTCGACAACGGTCAACTCAAAGTCTTGTCCGGTCGCGATCTTCGCGGGCGGTCGATCGAGTTCCAAGTGGTGGCGGCGCGGCCACGGCAGTTCGCGCCATGGCATGAGAATTCGCTGCGCGCTGAGCTGCGCGGCGGACGGAAAAAACCAGGCCGCCACGCCAGCGCCAAGGGTCGCGACCAACAGCCCTCCGATCGTGGCGCGGGCGGGACGCAGGTCGATCACGACGGCGAAATCGAGCGGTTGGGCGAGCCGCGTGGCTCGCTCGATGACGGAGGCCCGCAACCGAGCCGACCCCGCCAGAGGATCTTCCACGGCTTGGCCCGCGAATTCAATCGCCGAAGCCAAGACTCCCCGCATTTCCGGAAACGACAGCTCAACACGACGCGCGATCGCCACCCGATCGTAGCGCGCCCGCCAAATCGGCTTTCCCCACCACCGCAGTCCGGCCGCTACCATGCCGACGAAAGCGGTGGCCAGAGCGACCTGAGTGCCATGGGCTGGCGAGCGAGTCACCATGTCCAGCGTGGCGACGACACACAGCGAACCCGTAGCCACAGCGCCCACCAACGCCACCGCACGCATCAGATTCGCGCGCCGCACTCGGCGAATCAGTTGCTCCAGTTTCTGTTCGAGCGGAAGCTGAACGGCGGAAGGCCGCGCAGGAGGCTGCGGCGCGGAACTCGGGCGGCTCGAGGACTGTTGGATAAGCATGGACATAAGCCGCTCGGCATGTCGATGAACCTCGAACCGGCACTCGGACCAGGATCGCGACGCGTCAGCCGCGACGCAACGGCCGCGCCTCCGAATTCTATCGGACAGCACCGCCACCGTCGCCGCGGGACGGCGATGAAGGTTCCAAAATCACCTCGAACAACTCACCGCCCACCTTCTGGATCGCGTCCAGCAAAGCCGCGTCCCGATCTTCCGTGGCGCTGATCGGTCGGAGCAAACGCTGGCGTTCGACCAGTTCTCCATGGACAAAAGCCGGAGTCGCGACACTGGAATGGCCGTAATTCCCCGGCGAACGGTACCGCGCCAATTCGCTCCAGTCGATAAACACATGCGTGATATGGGCCTCACGAAACGCGGCGCGGCATGCGGCGGGCGATGGATCGGCGAGCAGCTTGGACAGCCCGTCGACATCGAAGCAGGTGTTGTAGACGGCCGGGCGCCGCAGATAGAACGGCCGGGCGTCCCCAACCAACAGCACCTTCCCCGTCGCGGGCATGTTGGTATTGAGCCACTGATGCGCCGGGTGCGTCTGCGATTCACGCAAGCGGGCCAGCGGGACAAAAAAACGGTTGTTGGCGAATGGCTCGTCCGGAGTGCCCGGACTGGCTCCGATCAGCAACAGCCACGCGAGCATCACCGCCAGGATCCCATCGACCCAGCGGCGGCCGTACAACGTATCAAGCACCTCCACACCCCGGCTCGCCAGTAACGCGGCGAACGGCAGAGCCGGAATCCAAAATCGATCGATACGATGGGTCGCCAGCCACCACACCGCCAGAATCCATAACGGCGGCGCTAGCCACGGCAGCAGCTCCCGCCACCGCCTGAGAAACACGAGCGTCATCAACACCAATGGCGGCAGGAGCGGACTTTGCCACGGACTTCGCCAGCCTACTTGAGCCGCCGCGCTGAGCAGTTCCCGGACCCCATACGCCGATCGGCTCCCATCGCTACCCGATCCGCCGGGCCGGTGCGCCTGCGACCACCGTGTTCGTTGCTCGACCGTCTCCAAACCCGGTCCAGCCACACCCGCCATCAACGGGTAGACCGGATTACCGGTCGTCAGCCCATTCTTCAAGTACCATCCGCCGCCGCTGACCGCCGCTGCCACGATAAAGATGGCCGCCCGTGCGAATGCGAGTCGCATGATCGCCGATGCCCCGACAGATCGCCGTTCCCGCCAGCCAACAAGCAGCGTTTCCGCAACCGTCGCCACAGCGATCGGCAGAACGGCGAACACGACACCGGTATATTTCGTGGCCGCCGCCGCTCCCGCCATCCATCCAGCAAGCGCCATCCAGGATAGCGATGCATCCGTCGCGGACCGAGCACGATGCCATGCGTAAAAGGCGAATAGCACGTAGCCCGCCAGAACGCTATCCACAAGCCCGGCCATCGCCGTATGCAGAATCCAGGGCGTGGAAAGAAACAGCGCGCTGGCTATAGCTCCAGTCCGCTGGCCGCTCTCTCGAGTGGCGATCGATCCCAAGGCCAACGCCACACCGATCGTGAACAGGGCTATCAGCGTTTTGCCCGCGAGCGCACCGTGAAACCACGCGTCCTCGCCCGTCGCGAGCGTCATCGACCACAACGCCGCCATTTCCGCGCCGAGCGGCATGTTGCCATAAACATTGTGTCCTAGAAACTGGATTCGGCCGGCTTCGCGCCATTCCCTCGGAACCTGCAAGTGATACTCCAGCACATCGAATTCCCACGGTGGCAAAATCGCGCCGAGCAACCCGAGCGTGGCGAACGGCACCCAAACCCAGCTCAGCCATCGCGGCGCGCATTGGTCGCCGCCGGCCTCCTTGTGGCGTCCGGATTCGCGGCCACTCGCCACTGACTGCGGCCATGTGGCCACCTCACGGGCGCCACCGCTCCGCTCCAATTGCCGCGGCGGCCAGATACGCCGCCTTTCCAACCACCAGCCAACCATCGCGGCGATGGCGGGCGGGGCCAAGATCAACCACTCCGTGGTCAACCCTACGAGCGTTCCAACCGCCAGAGTCCACGTCGACAGCGAACTCATCCCAATCGCGAATCCCAACCCAAGCCGCTCGCCAACGCGCAGTTCCGACCGCAGTCGAAGCGCGGTCAGGCCAGCAAAACCGATTCCTTGGCTAATGACGGCGGCGGCGACGGCCAACATCGCGGCGGGTAACCGATCAAGCAAGGCGAACTCAAGTTGGCCGCCGCCGAACGTCGAAAGCACGACTTCATCGGGAATCAGCGGATAGACGAGCCACTGCGAGTGGCTGGAGGCGGCGACAAACAGGCCGACGCACAACAGGCAAGCGGCTCCCGCCAACACGCGGACCAAGGCGGGCGAGCGAAAAGCACGTGCGCCGACGCCGTCCATGCGTGTCACTTGAAGCCGAGGATAGGAATGCCGGCGTCCCGGCCGCGCGTTGCGGTGGGAAGGCATCGAGTTATTATGTGCCAGTCTGACCCGAAATTGGAGAGATCGCAACCATGGCATCCCCGCAACGATTGACTGGCATCTACACCCCGAACATCGTGCCGCTGGACGACCGCGGCGAGATCAACGAGCCGGAACTTCGCCGATACGTCGACTGGCTAATTGATCGAGGCGTCCATGGACTCTATCCCAACGGGTCGACGGGCGAATTCACGCGGTTCACCGCCGAGGAACGCCGCCGGGTCATCGAGATCATGGCCGACCAGACCCGCGGACGCGTGCCGATCTTGGCCGGTGCCGCCGAGGCGAACACTCGCGAGACAATCCGCGCCTGCGAGCACTACCATAAGCTTGGAGCCCGAGCTGTCGCGATCGTCTCGCCGTTCTACTACAAACTGAGTCCCGCTGGTGTGTACGCCTATTTCAAGGAGATCGCCGACAACTCGCCAATCGATGTCACGCTGTACAACATTCCGCTCTTCGCGTCGCCGATCGATGTGCCAACGGTGCAAAGGCTGGCCGACGATTGTCCGCGGGTCGTGGCGATCAAGGACTCGTCGGGCGACCTGCCTCACATGATGCGGATGATCGCCGCCGTGCGGCCCAACCGCCCTGATTTTTCGTTCCTTACCGGTTGGGACGCCGCTCTCATGCCGATGCTGCTTGTGGGCTGCGATGGCGGCACCAACGCGACCAGCGGCGTCGTGCCCGAAGTCACCCGCAAGCTGTACGACCTGACTATCGCCGGCAAACTGACCGAGGCGCTCGACTTGCAATACCGGCTGCTCAAGCTGTTCGACGCGATGATCTTTTCGTCTGAATTCCCCGAAGGCGTGCGGGCGGGAATGCAGCTTCGCGGTTTTCATACCGGCATTGGCCGCCAGCCGCAATCGTTCAATCAACAGTTGCAGCTCGACAAAGTGCGCGACCAGTTGCAGTGCCTACTGGCCGCCGAGGGCTTCACCGACGAGCCGCTGTGTGGCTGCGCCGCCCCAACCCCAGTCGACTCCGACGCGATCGCCCGCATCGTTCAAGGCGTGGTTGGAGAACTCAAGAAACGCGGTATGGCGTAAGCCAAGTTCGTCGGAACGGTTCGCACCATGACCATGGGCTTGGTGTCAGCCTTGAGCGAATCGCGGACTTGCTGAAGTAGGACGCGGAATCGCGGGCCATGCACGGGGTCGGCGGCGAGCGAACGAAAGCAGATTACAGCTTGGCGTTCGAATCGAAACGCCGTGTTCTCGCCACGCGCCACTGCCTCGGTTAGCGTTCGCAACGCCAACTCGTTCTTCCCCAACAGGCTGCGCGCCATCGCCAGCACCACCAAGTCGCCGCTTGGCAAAAGTTGCTCCGGCTGAACGGATTCGAGCCAACGTATCGCGTCCTCGGCCTGTCGGCGGGACTGCGTTGGGTCAGCGTCCTGGTCGAGCGCCGCCAGTGACACAGCCTGCTGAGCCAATCCCCGAGGCCCACGCGGGTTTCCTTGCCGCGAGAGTCGGCCATGGACATCGGCGGCGCGGTTAGCCGCTTCGCGGCAACGAGCGCGAAGTTCCTCCCCTTTCTCCGGGGCATCCAACGCGGCGAACAAGTAGAGTTCGGCCAGGAGGTTTTCAGTCGATCCAAGATCGATCCAAAAATTATCCACCTCGTCGAAATCAAGAGCTAACTCCCGCTGCAATCCGCGAGCCTGTTCGAGTCGCTCGATCGCGGCGGCGACTTGTCCGCGAT
>JBJTOW010000940.1:0-3474 GCA_046074805.1 Planctomycetota bacterium
ATCGGCGGTTCCGACCTCGGTCCCGTCATGGTCACCGAGTCGCTCAAGCCTTACACCCAACGTGGACTGCGGACCCATTTCGTGTCGAATGTCGATGGCACGCATCTGGCCGAGACTTTGCGCGCCATAACACCCGAGACGACGCTGTTCATCGTCGCATCCAAGACGTTCACCAACCAGGAGACGATCGCCAACGCCAACTCGGCGAAAGCGTGGTTCCTGGCGGCTGCCGCCGACCCACGGCATGTCGCCAAGCATTTTGTGGCCTTGTCGACAAACGAGTCCGCCGTGAAGGCGTTCGGAATCGATCCGGCGAACATGTTTCCGTTTTGGGACTGGGTGGGCGGACGATACTCGCTTTGGTCGGCGATTGGACTTTCCATCGCACTAGCGATCGGCATGGACCGCTTCGAGGAACTGCTCGACGGCGCCCACGCCATGGACAACCATTTCCGCTCCGCGCCGCTCGAAGACAACCTGCCAGTTATCCTCGCCCTTCTGGGCGTCTGGTACAACAATTTCTTCCAAGCCGATTCGCATGCCATCTTGCCGTATGACCAATACATGCACCGTTTTCCCGCCTATTTTCAACAAGGCGATATGGAGTCGAACGGAAAGCGGGTCACTCGCGAAGGCCACGAATGCCAATGGAGCACTGGCCCTATCCTGTGGGGCGAACCTGGCACCAACGGCCAACATGCTTTCTACCAACTCATCCATCAGGGAACAAAACTTGTTCCGTGCGATTTCCTCGCGCCAATCCACACTCATAACCGCCTACCAGGCCACCATGATTTATTGCTGTCGAACTTCTTCGCGCAAACCGAGGCGCTCATGAAGGGCAAGACGGCCGACGAGGCCCGGGCGGAGCTCGCGGCCGCTCGGCTGCCACCCGCCGAAGTCGAGCGTTTGACGCCGCACAAAGTCTTTCCGGGCAATCGGCCGACCAATTCGCTAATTTTCCAACAGCTTACACCAAGGATGCTTGGCCTGTTAATCGCTTTGTACGAGCATAAAATATTTGTGCAAGGCGTGATCTGGGGGGTTAACTCGTACGACCAATGGGGCGTGGAACTTGGCAAGCAACTCGCTCAAAAAATCCTGCCCGAACTGGTTGGCGATAAGCCGATCTCCTCCCACGATAGCTCGACCAATGGTCTGATTAACCACTATAAGGCGAACCGCTGAAGACGATCCCTTATCGCAACCCGAATCGCAGATTTTGAAGTCGCACAGTCGCAATTCGTACGACGGACTTCCAGTCCGTCGCATCGTTCAGCGGCGGCTCGCGTTGCCTAGTCTTCGTAAATCCATTTCCATTGCCGAAGTGAGCGCGACGGACTGGAAGTCCGTCGTACGAGGAGGATGCTTTAGGACGCGTCGGTGCCGGTCTCAGAGGCTGGTTCGGGCTCATCGACGGTCGAGTGAAGCGAATGGAGGGCGGCGTCGATGTCCGTGGTGTCGGCGAAGATGCGGCCGTCGCGCAGAAGGATCGCTCGTCGGGCGTGGCGGGCGACCTGATGGTCGTGCGTCACCAGGATCACGGTGATGCGTTGTTCCTCGTTCAAGCGGCGAAACAGCGCGATCACCTCGCGGCTGGTCTTCGAATCGAGGTTGCCGGTCGGTTCGTCCCCCATCAGAATCGAGGGCTCGTTGACCAGTGCGCGGGCGATGGCGACGCGTTGTTGCTGGCCGCCGGAGAGTTGCCCCGGATGGTGGTCGAGTCGTTCGCCAAGTCCCACGAGACGCAGCATGTCGATCGCCCGGCGGCGCCTTTCCCGCGCCGGGAGGCCGCCGGCGTAAAGCAGCGGCAGTTCGACGTTTTCCACCGCCGTCGTACGCGGCAGCAAGTTGAAGTTTTGGAAGACGAAGCCGATGTGGCGGTTTCGCAAGCGGGCCCGCTCGTCCAGCGACATCGAAACGACCTCGTGGCCGTCCAACTTGTAGCTGCCGCTCGTGGGTCGATCGAGGCAACCCAGGGTGTTCATGAGGGTCGATTTGCCCGAGCCGGACGGGCCGACCAACGCGACGTACTCGCCCCGGGCGATCGTGAGCGTCGTGTCTTTCAACGCTTCGACTTTGACCTCGCCCAGGTCGTACACCTTCGAAATGCCAGTCAATTCGATGAGCGTCATGCGTTTCGCCTGTTCGAGACGCGGAGGAAACGATACATAGTAGAGCCTCTTATCGGCGGGGGAAGGGAGTCGGACGCATGATGCGAAAACTGGTCAAACCACTCGTCGCGCTGCTGGTGCTCGGCGGGATCGCCGGCGGCGGCGCGGCGGCTTACGGACCCGCCACTAAGTATTGGCGGGAACGCAACCGCCCGCGGTGGCGGCTGGCCGATGTCGCCCGGGGCGAAATCCTGGCGGTCGTTAACTCGACCGGCACCGTCAAGCCGACGCTGCAAATCACCGTCGGCTCGTTCGTTTCCGGCCCCATCATCGAGATTCACGGCGAGTACAACCAGGAGGTGCGGAAGGACGAGCTGCTCGCTCGCATCGATCCCAGGATCTACGACGCCGCGTTGCGTCAGCAAGTCGCCAATCTGAGGACGCGGCAAGCGGAAGTGGCGCGGGTGAAAGCCCAATTGCAGCAGGCGATCAACGACGAAAAACGCGCTTTCAAACTGCGCGACGAAGATCCCGCGTTCATCGCCCAAGCTGAACTCGACAAGTTCTCCTTCGCCAAACAAGCCCTTGAAGCCCAGTTGGTGCTTGCCGAAGCTTCCGTCGATCAGGCGGACGCCAGCGTCGCCAACGCCCAAGCCCAGGTCGATTACACCGAAATCAAGTCGCCCGTCGATGGCATCATCATTAACCGTAAAATCGATCGCGGCCAGACGCTTGCCGCGCAATTCCAAACCCCCGAGTTATTCATCATCGCGCCGGAGATGAAGGAAAAAATGCACATCCACGCGTCGGTGGACGAGGCGGATATCGGCCTTATCCGCAATGCGAAGCTGGAAAACCTGCCGGTGAAGTTCACCATCGACGCTTACCCGGACGACCTGTTTGAAGGGCGCATCGAGGAAATCCGGCTCAGCTCGACCACCACGCAAAATGTTGTCACGTACCCCGTGATCGTCGCCGCGCCGAACCGCGAGCTGAAATTGCTACCGGGAATGACGGCCAGCCTCTCCTTCCAAGTCGATCGCCGCGGCGAAGCGATCAAGATCCCCAACGCCGCTCTGCGTTTTTACCCCGACGCACGCTACGTCCACCCCGACGACCGGTCGATTCTTGAGGGAAGCAACGCCGGCACCGCGAACGCGAAGACGGACGCGAACGCCGCTGGACGTGATGAATCGAGGCAGGGTGAGTCGGGGCAGGACGACTCGGGGGAGAGCGAGAACGGCACCGGACAATCGCGGGACGACAACCGTAGCGGTTCCAGGAGTGGCGAAGCCGGCGGCTCCGATCTAGCCGGCTTGGAGGAAAACACGCCTGACCGCCAACTGTCGGCGGCCGAACG
>JBJTOW010000941.1:0-3721 GCA_046074805.1 Planctomycetota bacterium
ACGTCGGTGATCGCCGCGAACCGCAAGATTGACCAGTGGATGGACAGCGCCGCGCCGATGCCGCGCAGTGGAAGAGTCGATGCCGCTTTCCTCCAAGCCGCTCGCCGAGTTGACTTGCTGCTGAGGACTGGCAGCTAGCCATTGCTGGCTTGTCGGGAACGGCGGAAGACGAAGACACTTCTCAACGGAAGGCATTCCGCCATGGAATGCCTCCCGCCATGGAGGGCCTCCCGCAACGGAGGTCCTCCCGCAACGGAGGTCCTCCCGCGATGGGAGGCCTTCGGGAGAAATGAAGTTGGGGAAAACCAGAGGCGAAACGCTCGCCGATTAAGCGAACTTGGTTTGGCCGGGCATCGCCACTGTCGGCACCGGGATCGGTCCCCATTCGTACTTGTCGGGTCCGAGGCGGTTGGGCGAATTGAGCACTTGGTCGGCGGTGATCGAAGCTCCCGTGTAACAGGCTTCGCGACCCATGATGGCCATCAATGTGCTCGCCGTCATGTACTCGCCGTTGTTGAGGATTTTGCCCGCGCGGATACCCGCGAACAGCTCCTTGTGTTCCACGTCGTACATGCTGGGCCGCGCGCCGCGGTAGCGCCAGGCTGCTCCACCAGCGGGTTCGATCGTATTGCGCAAGAGGGCCGCTCGCCCCTTCGAGCCAATGACGTAGTCGTCCACGTCATTGGAGCAATCTTGCATTTGTCGCGTGTAAGAGAAGCACTTGCGGCCGTCTTCCCATTCGTAGCAGACCGCGAAGTGGTCGTAGCCATGGCCCCACTGGGCATCGGTCCGGACTTGGCGTCCACCCAGGCCGAAACACTTGGCTGGCGCCTTGTCGCCGTAAAGCCATAACGCCTTATCGAGGCTATGGATGTGCTGTTCGACGATGTGATCGCCGGAGAGCCACGTGAAGTAGAGCCAGTTGCGCATCTGGTACTCCATCTCGCTCCACTTGGGATCGCGGCCGCGATGCCAGAGGGTGCCGGTGAGGTAATTTTCCTGGATGGCCAACACATCGCCGATGGCGCCATCCAGAATGCGGCTCATCGTTTCCCGCACCGCCAAGTCATAGCGCCAGCAAAGCCCCGAAACGACGCTCAGGTTTTTTTCCCGGGCCTGCTTGACTGTTTCGAGCACGCTGCGGCAACCCGCGCCGTCGACGGCGACGGGCTTCTCGCAGAAGACATGTTTTCCGGCCGCGATCGCCGCCTTCAAATGTTCCGGACGGAAATGCGGAGGCGTGCAGAGGCAGACGACATCGACATCGGTGGCGAGGAGCTTTTTGTAGGCGTCGAAACCGTGAAAACCTTGTTCGGCGGGAACGGCGTACTTTTCGCCGATTTGCTTGGAGAGCACACCCCGCGCGTGTTCCAGTTGGTCGGGGAAGGCGTCGGCTAGCGCCGTCAGACGCACGTTGTCCTCGGCCTTCATCGCGTTGACCGCCGCCCCGAGTCCGCGTCCACCGCAGCCGATCAGACCGACTTTCAAGATGTCGCTGCCTGCGGCATGCACCGACGGACTGGCCAGGGTGGTCGCTAAGGAACCGCCCACCACAGCGGCCGTCGAACCGGCGAGGAACTGACGCCGCGAAGTCGCGGCTCCGTCGGCCGCGGCACGCGGCGCACCTTTGATTGCAGGCGTTTCGAGCATGAAAATCTCCAGCCAGAGGAAAAAAACACCAAGTCGAATAATAACCGCCCCGATTTCCCGGAGGCAAGTCAGTCAAGTTTGCGGAGATAGCGGAGAAAGTCGGTGTCCAGTTTTCTCAGGTCGCCGCCGAAAGCCGCCTGGAATTCCGCCAACCGCTCTTCGGGCGTGTCGAAGATGACCGGCGGTTTGCCGCTCATCCGCTTGACGTAGGCGGCGTATTCTTTGCTTTTCGTCCGCAGCAGAAAGTAGTGCAGCGCCCAAGCTTCAGCGTAGGCGTCGATCGCGGCCGCCGGCTCGCGGAATCGAAGATCGTCGCGGATGAGTTTTTCGAGCGAGTCTGGTCCGCGGCGCGTGAGGTACTTGCGGAACTGAATCAGTCGGTTCCGGTTCAAACTGCCGATGCTGCTCCATCCCTTGGCGCTCTTCAAATCGGGCGTCTCGAAGTAGACCGCCAGTCCCTCGCTGACCCACACAGGGTTGTCGGCGAGCCGCGTTTGCAGACCGCAGTTGTAGGCCAATTGATGTGTCGCTTCGTGGACGATCGTGGCCACCATTGGCGCCGCCTCGGGCCTTTGCAGAATCTGATTGATCAGAGTAGTGGAATTGACCCGTTCGCCTTGCGGCCGCAACCCTTCAACGCCGGTCAGATCGTACATGTTCACTCGGTTGGTCGACGGGCTGTAGTAACCGACGATCGATGTCGCGGCGGCCCCTAGTTCGCCTCGCACGCCCCGCACGTAGGATTCCTGGCTGTCGAACACCAACGCCACCAACGGGAACTCGGGGACTTTCAAATCGACCCCCTTGGCGTCCCAAAACGTATGGAACCCGCGATGCAGCCGCTCGTACAACGCGCCGCACCATTGGGCGTACGCCAGCGACGTGTTGTAGCCAATCAGGTAATTGGCCGTGGCGTGAACGCGGAATCCGGCCGGCAGGTCGGCGAGCAACCGCGTGGTGATTTCCTCGCGGGAGAGCGGTTGGAATTGCGCGTCATCCGCGCGCCGCTCGACAAAGTCTTCGGGTTGGAGCGGCCAGAGCACGCCATCGGCCGTTTGCAAGACGATCCCGCCATCCTGCGCCTCGGCGATCACGCGACCAGCCAGCGGTCTCCGGCCACCGTCACGGGTGATCACCACGTGGTCCAGCGCCGTGGCGTTTCCCACCATGCACGTCGCGATCACAGCGGCACCGAACGTCGCGATGCACCAAGCGATGACAGTCGCGGCGACCGACGCTGTCGACGGCGCCACCCGAGTTGGTCGCTGGGGAAGAGTCGCGTCTAGGCCGAGCGGACAGGGGGCGGCGGCTTCTATTCCCATAAACGGTCCCTCCGCGTGAGTAGGTGAAATCCGCTCGCTAGTATGCCGAAGACCGCGAGCGACACCAAGCATAATCCGGCGAGCCGATCGTCCACGCCGGCATGAATCAACTGGAAGGTGCGGACGGCGACCGGCGACACGCGGGCGGGGGCGAGCAGCACGGTGGACGTAAGATCGCCAGCCGCTAAACACCAAGCCAACAGGCCGATCGCCACCAGCGTGCGACGGCGGAGCGGCACGGCGATGGCGAAAAATTGCCGCCACGGTCCGAGGCCATCGAGCGTTGCGGCGTCCAACAGTTCGCGTGGCACCGTTCGCCAAGCCTGCCATGCGACCGCGCCACAAAGCGGCGCCGCGCGCACCGCCAGCGCCAACACGACGAAAAACAAAGATTGCTCGGCGATAAGATCGAGCGGTTTTGCAAACCAGCTTGGTAGAGCGGGACTGAGCCGCACGGCCGACAGGGCGATCGCGAAACTTGGCCCCGGCAAGGCGGCGATGAACGCGCCCGCCGAAAACGCCAACGCCATTCGCCCCGGATAGGTCCGCAATCGCCAAACTATCGCCGGCACGATCAACACGACAGCCAACGCCGTCAGGCCGCCAATCGCGAACGTCCACCCAAACTCGCCGCGAAACTCCCAAGGGGTTCCGCCTAAAACCAATACGGCGTGCGCTGGCGACCAACGGCGCAACCAACCGCCGTCCACGGGAATGGCGACGCCCCCCAGTTTCCAAACAAGGCTGCC
>JBJTOW010000942.1:0-2811 GCA_046074805.1 Planctomycetota bacterium
CGACACGGCGCAGCCGTGGATCGCCGCCCTGGGTACGCGATTGAAAACTCGCGAGAGGTTACCTGCCGGCCGGTAGGAATCGGACTTCGGTGGACGCCACGTCGCGTAGTTCGTCCATGCGACAAGTTGTTTCCACGGTCAGCGTCACGCCCTCCGCGAAGTTGATCGTCGGAATGTCGTATCCCTCGCCCAGATGGTAGAGGAACGTCGGCGAGATCAGCAAAGTTCTTGGAGAATGATTCGATTCGGGAACGAACGATTGGCTCGCGTTCCATGGCCCGAGTGGCAACTTCCATTCACGGACGGCGGACTGTCCAGCGGTCCGCAATGTGACCGCTAGCACCGCGGGACCATGGTTGGGGATTAGCGACTCATCCACCGCGAACCACTGCCACTTTGCGTCGCCCAGGAGCGCCACCAAGGTCCGCGAAACTGGCGGGGCGGCCGCCGTGGAATCCGATTGGCCCCGACGCGCGCCCGGCGCGGCGGGTATCCGTAAGCCTGCCAGCGAGTGTACATCGCCGAAATCGGTCTCGATCAGCCGTAGACCGTCCGACCCCGGAAGATTCGCGAACCGTTTCCGAAAAAGTCTACCGCGCGAGGGCTGGAACTCAGGCTTGATCACTTCGCTCTTGGCCGTGATTTCACCCTGATGGGTCGCAAGCGACTCGAGAATCCGCCGCAATTGGTCTTCGGCGAACGCGTACCGATCTGGGTCGATACGCACTTCCATCTGATACGCGATCCGTGTTTGTTCACCGTCGACCGACAGCACCCGCGGTTCCCCCACAAGTCGCGCGTCGAAGATCTGCGCGGGGGTTAGGTCGAGTATCTTTCGCGCTAGCAATAGCCCATCGCGCCGCTGTTCGCCTTTTGTTACCGCCTGAGCGTACAGGTTTCCCGAGGCCACTTGCCGCCGCGCGATCCGGCCCGCCGCCAACTGCACATCGCCACGCCGCACCCACGCGATGATCGAACGCTTGACCAGTCCGTTCGCCACCGATTGTCCAACGTCCTCGTAATGCGACACAAAGCCTTCGCTGAACGTCAACACGCGGTCGCGAAGCAATTGGTCAGATTCGATCCGCGTTTCCGCGTCGACGATCGCTCCCAAAACCTGGCGAACGGCGGCGCGAAACGCGTCCCGCAACGCTTCGTCTGCGGTCAGACCAACTCCATTGACGGCGACCCGCTCCGCGCCTTTCGCGTCCCATCGCATCAATGCCGAGCCGACTCGCGTCGCCGCGCCCTCGGCGATGCTCCGCTGGAGATGCACCGCGACAAGCTCGACACAGCCGACGGTACGCGCGGCGTCGGTGGGATGCGGCACAAGCAAGCGCTGCCCCAGCGTCAACCCTTGGTCGCTACCGGCGTTGATTTCGCATAGTCGCGGATTGGTGCGGCTGACCGCTGTCACGCGAATTCCGTCCAACGCCTGCGCTTGGCGCTCCACCGGCGCGATGTCGGGTGTCGGCGACTTCCGCGTTGCCACCGCCGCCGATCGCGGCTCGGCCACTCGGTAAGAGGTTCGCGGCGAACGCTCGACAGACGGCACAACCGGGGGCGAGACCCGAGCACGGAATCGGGGCTCTCCCGAAAAACCGCCCACCGTCTGCGCCGCCAATCGCGGCGAAACATCCGGGGCGGCTGAACAGCGCTGGCCCAACGCCGTCAAGCCGAATAAGGCCAGGACGACGAGCAGCCGCAGCGGCCGACGCTTGCGGCGCCGTGCCGCACTCATGGCCGAACCGCCGACGACACGACCCAGCCAAGCGACAAAATGACCGCCGCGAGGACAATCGCCATCGCTAAGTTACCCTGGCGGATCAAGCCCCATTCATCCAGCTCCCGCGTGGTGAACGTGAACAGTTTGAGCGTAATCATGATGCCGATGCCCATGGACAGCGAACCGACGATCGCCCAGCCAAACGTGATAATGTAGGCCGTCCCGATTTCTTTCCATGAATCCATTGTTGCGCTCGGTTACGTGATTGCCACATGGCGGCTTGGTTGCTTACCTATCGAGGTTCGTATATCGTCACCGGGGATTCGACGGACGGCAAGCCACGGTCTGAGTAACTCTAGCGATGAACGCCAATCCTTCTCGCGTGCTGCCGTCCCCATCTTGGAAATGTATCGCCACACGAACCGCTCGAGTCGCGGTGAACTTTGTCGCGCTGGTCGTGCTTGGCGGATTCGGCTTTGTCGATCTGCCAACTATTTCCCCGCGCGGCCAAGCGGCGGAGAACGCGGCCGCCCAAGCCGTCGGGGAACTCATCGCCGCCGCCGACCTGCCAGAGAAACTTCGAATGGCCATGGTCGCGACGCTTGCCCCTTCAGCAGGCACCGCTCCCAATAACACTCCGAATAGTCCAGTCCGACAATGGGCTGGCACGGTGATGCTGGACCAGGATGGGATCGGCGAGAAACGGCCGGGCAACGCGGTCTCGGGCAAGGAACCGGCGAGTAAGTTACTGGCAAGCACCGAGTCGGCCGGCGAGTGGCTTTACGGCATGGCTGCTCGGCCTTTGCCCGATGGGCAACTGCGAAGTCGAGCGACGCCGGTTTTGCTGAGCGCTGCCCAAGCGATCGCCGTCCAGGAAATGCTAACCGCCCGCGCCGTGCTTGAAGCCTTCGCCACCCAGCGACTCACTGATCTCGCCGCTCTACGGCTAGCGTTAGTGCGATCGTCGGGAGAACTGCGAGTGGCCGGCCGCGTGCGCGGCACGGTGTATCAGTCCGAAACACGAGGCGGTTTCGCCGTAAGTTTCGTCGCTGGCCGACGCGACACATTGACCGCGTACTTGCTCG
>JBJTOW010000943.1:0-4916 GCA_046074805.1 Planctomycetota bacterium
TACATGAAGATTGAAGCGATCGAGACTCTGGTCTGCCACGCGCGGATGCGCAACTGGATCTTCGTCAAAGTGGTGACCGACCAGCCAGGGTTGTTCGGCTGGGGCGAGGCGACTTTGGAGTGGCACACACGGAGCGTTGTCGCGGCGATCGAGGATCTGTCGGAACTGTTGATCGGCGAGGATCCGCGGCGGATCGAACATCTCTGGCAGATGATGTACCGCCAGCATTTCTGGCATGGCCAGGGAATCGTCCGTGGCACGGCGATCGCGGGCATCGATCTCGCGTTGTGGGATATCCTTGGCAAGATCGCCAATATGCCATGTTCGCGGCTATGGGGCGGCCCCGTGAGAAATGAAGTCCGCACCTACTGCCACCTGGGCGGCGGGCGGATGGAGGATTTCTACGAGACCCCGGTCGATAACGCCAAGCGGTTCGCCGACCTTGCCCAAGAGGCTGTCGCCAATGGCTACACAGCATTCAAGAGCATGGCGGTTCCGCCCACAATGCCGATCGAAGGCCAACAGCCGGTGCGGGCCGCCGAGGCGTGTGTGCGCGCTATGCGCGAAGCGGTTGGCGAAGGAATCGACATCATGGTGGACTGCCATGCTCGGCCATCGCCCGCGATGGGGTTGAAGTTCGGGCAGGCGCTCGATCCGTACGGACTTTATTTCTTCGAAGAACCGTGTTGGCCCGAGTGCCTTGACGGTTTGGCGATGATCAACGCGGCGTTGACGACGCCGGTGGCGACCGGCGAACGGATCACGCATTTGGAGGCGTTTCGCGATTTGTTCGCGCGGCGCGGCTGCGAAATCTGCCAGCTGGACATCACGCATTGCGGCGGCTTAACGGCCGCTCGACGCGTCGCGGCGTTGGCCGACGCGTACCGGATCGCGCTGGCTCCCCACAATCCCCAAGGACCGGTGAGCACTGCCGCTTCGCTGGAATTCGGGTTTTCCCAGCCTAGCTACATCATTTGCGAAACGGTGCACGGCGACGTGCCGTGGCGCCAGGATGTGGTCGACGAAGGGTTCACGATCGATCCCCAAGGGCGCGTCGTGCGACCCAATCAGCGGCCCGGGTTGGGCATTCGCATCAACGAAGCCGAAGTGAAAAAACACCCCTTCAAACAAGAGTTGCCTCAGCGGGTGTTCTACCGCGACGGGAGCGTGGGCGATTGGTAACCATGAGCGACAAGCTTTTTTTCCGCCGCTTCACGTTTTTCGCGATGGCTTGGAGCCTGATCGGCGCTCCGGCCGCTGCGCCGGTGGCAATCGCCCAGGATGCGCCGAACGCGGGACGCTCGCCCCCCGCCCTTGCCCCCGCCGCCGAAGTGCCGCTTGATGGACGTGATGGCCGCGAATTGGCGCTCCGGCTCTTCCGCCCTGATCCATCCGTCAAGTTGCGCCAGACGTTGGTGGAACGGGCTCGCTGGCCTGTCGTCGATATCCATACGCATTTTCGCGTGAAAACGCGGCAGTCTGTCGAGGCGCGCGATGCGTATATTCAGTTGATGGACCGCAACGGCATCGCGGTCTGTGTCAGCTTGGATGGCGGTTGGGGCGAACAGTTTGAGGACCACGCCGCGCATCTTTGGGATCGCCATCGCGACCGGTTTGTGATCTTCGCCAACATTGATTGGCGTGGCCAAGGCCGCGAGTCCGAGCCCGCCACTTGGGACTGTCAACGTCCCGATTTTCCACGGCTAGCCGCGGAACGTCTCGCCGCCGCTCGGCAGCGAGGCGCGAGCGGCCTCAAGTTGTTCAAGGATTTCGGACTGGGCTACCGCGACGCGACCGGTGGTTTCCTGCGGGTGGACGATCCGCGGTGGGATCCGATTTGGGAAGCCTGCGGCAAGCTTGGCATGCCGGTCTTGATGCACACCGCCGACCCGTCGGCGTTTTTCGCGCCGATCGATGAGAAGAACGAGCGGTGGGAGGAACTGCATCGTCGGCCCGACTGGAGTTTTCACAAAGGAGGGTTTCCGTCCCGAGCGGAATTGCTCGCGGCCCGCAATCGCGTGATCGCGCGGCACCCAGGCACCATTTTTATCGCCGCCCACATGGCGAACGACGCCGAAGATCTCGAAGAACTCGCCGGATGGCTGGAAAAGTATCCCAACTTGCACGTCGAATTGGCCTCGCGGATCAGCGAACTGGGCCGCCAACCGTATTCCGCGAGGCGATTCTTGATTCGATACGCTGACCGAGTACTTTTTGGAACGGATGGTCCTTGGCCCGAGACGCGGGTGCGGTTGTACTGGCGTTTTCTGGAAACGGACGACGAAAACTTCGCCTACTCGGAAAAGGATTTCCCCCCGCAGGGGTTTTGGAACATCCACGGCCTGTTTCTGCCCGAGGAAACGCTCAAGAAGCTCTACCGCGAAAACGCCGCGCGATTGATCCCCGGTGTCCGCGAGCGGCTCGAAAAATGGCAAATAGACCGGCAATAATTGAGACCGGTCGCGCATCTAACTCCATGGGGCGAATCGTTCGTTCAGCCGCTTGCCCGTCTACTCGGTACTGCTCCGTCTTTTGGCCTTCGTCTTATCAGGACCGCACATGATTCGATCCCAGAACAACAGCTCGCGGGGGATCGCGGGCGAATCTCCAGACGGAGTAGCGGACGCTTGTCTAACAGGCGTTCGAAAAGTGGGACGCGCGCGATCGATGGGGCACGTTCGAGTCGCCGTGGCTGCTGTGTGCGGGGCCTTGCTGTCGCTGGGGGGGCTGTCCACCACGGTGCTGGCGGCTGAGTCATCCGCCGAGGTGGAGTACTTCGAACGCCATGTCCGGCCCATTTTCGAACGGCACTGTGTCGCGTGCCACTCGGCGGACACTAAACCGGCTGGTGGGTTCCGCGTCGACGACCGCAATGGATTGCTCCAGGGCGGCAACAGCGGTCCGGGAATTGTCCCCGGCAAGCCGCAGGAAAGTTTGCTTTTGAAACGGGTGGCGAAAGACGCGAAAAAACGGATGCCCGCCGAAGGCGAACCGCTCTCGGACGAGCAAATCGCGGTGCTTACCCGCTGGATTGAAACCGGCGCGGCGTGGCCGGCTCTGGAAGTTAAATCCCAGCGCGAAGCGGCCGACTACGAAAAGCTTCGGCAAACCCACTGGGCGTGGCAGCCTCTCGGCCAGCCCGCGTTGCCCTCGATTCAAGACACCGCTTGGCCGCGTGATTCCATTGACCGCTTTGTGCTCGCGCGGTTGGAGTCCGAACGTTTGGGGCCAGTCGCGGACGCGGACAAAGCGTCGTTGCTGCGGCGAGTCGCGTTTGATCTCACGGGATTGCCGCCCACCTTGGAAGACCTGCGGGCCTTCGGCGCCGACAACGATCCACGCGCGTTCGAAGCGGTGGTCGAACGTCTCCTGAAATCGCCCGCGTTCGGCGAACATTGGGCTCGGCATTGGCTGGATGTGGCCCGCTACGGCGAGTCCACCGGGCCGAGTCGAAACATTCCGTACCCGCATGCCTGGCGCTACCGCGACTACGTGATCGACGCCTTGAATGGCGACATGCCATTCACTCAGTTCGTCCGCGAGCAGATCGCCGGCGACCTGCTTCCCGCCGCGGACAACGCGGCCGCCAATCGCCAACGGATCGCTACCGGTTTTCTGGCTCTAGGGGTGAAGGATGTCAATCAGCGGTTTCCCATCCGTTTCCAAATGGACAACGTCGATGAGCAAATCGATGTGGTTTCGCGGGCCTTGCTGGGTTTGACGGTCAGCTGCGCCCGTTGCCACGACCACAAATTCGACCCCGTGCCGCAGGCTGATTACTACGCCTTGGCCGGCATCTTCACCAGCACGGAAATGTACGCGGGTGTGAAGAGTTTGATGGGAGGCGGTGGGTTGGCCTACTACGTTCCCAAACGCTTGGTGCCGCTGATGAGCGGCGCTGATGAAGCGGGGATCGATCCGGCCGAATTGGCGAAACTGCAAGCCGATGCTGACGAAGCCAAACGCGCTTGGGAGGCCGTTCGCGGCAAGCCAGAAGGACTCAAGGCGGGGCCCGACGGAGTCCCGCATCAGCGAACTCTAAAACTAAAACTGGACGCCCTTCAGGCGAAAGTCGCCGCCGCTACGGACCCCGCCGAGCGTGGCCAAGTGGCCCATGGCATCCGTGACGCCGAAAAGATCGCCGACACAGCGCTGCGGGTTCGCGGTGAAGCGGAGAAGACTGGCCCCGTCATTCCCCGCGGGTTTATCTCGGCGGTTCCGGTCCCCGGCGCCTCGCCCGTGAACACTTCCCAAAGCGGTCGTCGGGAATTGGCGGAATGGATCGTCAGCGACTCCAATCCTCTGACCGCGCGCGTGTTCGTCAATCGGGTTTGGTCGAAGCTGTTTGGCCGCGGACTGGTCGTTTCGGTCGACAACTTTGGCGTGACCGGCGAGAAGCCGAGCCACCAGGAATTGCTGGATCATCTGGCCACAACGACGATGGCCGACGGCTGGTCGCTCAAGCGGCTCGTGCGCCGCCTCGTGCTCAGCCGCGTTTACCAACTCTCCAGCGAATCCACCGCCGTTCACTTGGAACGCGATCCTGAGAACCAGTGGCTCTGGCGGCATTCTCCCCGCCGCCTCACGGCCGAGGAGATTCGCGACGCAATGCTCGCCTCGGCTGGCGAATTGGAAGGCTCCCGGCCCGAGGCTTCGCCGGTTCGGAAACTGAAGATGGTCGAGATGCGCGACAACGGTCCGGAAGCGAAGGGCATCCATGACCAGGCGAGCGAGTCGCGGTTTCGCAGCGTCTACCTACCCCAGCTTCGGGGACTCACCCCTAAGTCGCTCGAAGCGTTCGACCCGGTCGATCCGACATTGGTGAGCGGCAGCCGCGATGTCACCACGGTTCCCAGTCAGGCTCTGTTCATGCTCAACGGCGGTTTCGTTCGCCAAAACGCTCTGAAGCTGGCCCA
>JBJTOW010000944.1:0-8602 GCA_046074805.1 Planctomycetota bacterium
CTGGACAACCTTGTTGCCCGTGCGTTGTGGCAGACGGCCCGCCGTGATAGCGATTTTGTCGTGAAATCTCAGCTCTGTCTTCTTGGTTGAGCGACGTGCCATCCATTATTTCGCTGGCCGCGCTATTGAGCAGGCGAGGCAGTCGTTGACGCGTTGCGTGGAAAGACAGCAAGGCGTGGGGTTGCTTGTGGGGCCCGCCGGCACCGGCAAATCGCTGCTGTGCCAGGTTTTGGCCGAGCAGTTCCGGCGTAGCCATCGGGTCGCGCTATTGGCCGATAGCCGCCTGTCGACCCGCCGCTGTCTCTGGCGCAGCGTTTCGCTCGCCTTGGAAATGCCGGCTCGCGGCCGCGACGAGGACGAATTGCGGTTGGCGTTGACCCGTTCCATTGAATCGCCCAACGACGCGACGGCGGGGCTGGTGCTGATCGTGGACGAGGCCCAGTCGCTGCCGCCGAGACTGCTGGAGGAACTGCGTTCGTTGACGAACTCGCTGCGACGAGGCCAACCGCGGGCTCATTTGGTGCTCGCTGGCAGCCCGTCCCTGGAAGAGCACTGCGCGCACCATAAACTGGAATCGTTGAATCAGCGGATCGCGGCCCGCTGCTACTTGCAGTCGTTCGGCCGTCAAGAAACCCGAGAGTATGTCCGTCGCCAGTTGGCAGCGGCCGCTGCGGACGGTCGGGGCGACCTGTTCGATGAGACGGCTCTGGAAGCCGTTTTTCGAGCGACCGATGGCGTCCCGCGACTGGTTAACCAAGTCTGCGATCTGGCGCTTATTCAAGCCGCCGACATGCGGATCCCCCGACTGAGCGCCCGGCAGATTGAGGAGGCATGGACGGAGATTCAGCAGTTCCCGCCTACCTGGAGCGGTTCGCAGGGAGCGGCCGCGCGGACTCCGTCCACGGCAAGCGTCTCGATCGTCGGCGGTTCGATTCTGGCGGTAGAGGACGTGGCAGATCGCGGTTCGACCAATCACGGCGCCGCTGACTTGTTGACGCGCGACAAGGTTGTCGGCGGAATGAGCGCGGGCGCCGAAGCGGCAGCGGTGGCGGCGAACTTCATTGAGTTCGGGGCCCTGCCGGAAGACGGGGCGGCGGTCGTCGAGCCCCCTCCGACCGCAGGCCTCGCCGAGCGACCAGGAGTGGTCGAGGAGCAGGTCGGGCCGCCGCCGGTGATCGAGAAGGTGGAGCGGTCCGACGGACCGATATGGGAGAAACTGTTCGGCGACGGATTCACGGAAACGCAACCGGTCGCGGACCATTACGCGGCGTTGGCGACACGCGCGTCGAATGTGGAATTGACAGCCGACGCAACTGGCGAATCGTCGCCTGGCCTGGAATCGGAACCAATAGCCCATCCCACGGCCGGCTTGCCGGCGGAAATGACGGCCGAACTCACAACCGACCTGACATTCGACGGCGGAACGGATTTGATCGCCGATTCGACGGCAAACGAAGTTGACGCGCGGTCGATCGCTTCCGAGGAATTGCCAGAACCGATGTCGGATGATTTCGCAGAAAACTTGGCGGAGGAATTCGTCGGCGGCCGTATCGGGAACGACGGGGCAAGTCTTTTGGCGAATCCGTCGTCGGGGGCTGCTTTGAGCGCGGAGGAAGCATTGATTGCGGCGATGAGGTCGCTGCCTGCGGTGGACGATCCTCGACGCTGGCCACCGGGTGGCATTCTGCAAGGCGGGGCCTCGTCGTTGGGAGCGAACGAGTCGTCGGAACCCCTGCCGCCAGCGGCTACGCCCGACATGGAGACGGCCCTGAAGGGCATGGGGCGGCAATACCTGCTTTCCTTGCCGCGGGATGACCGAGATTTGCTTGTTGTCGACGACGAGCCCACAAGGCAGAATGGTCGCCAGGGCGATACGGCGTCGGAAACGGGAGGCGAGCGCGGCCGCGATCAAGGGCGGGCTCGCCGTCAGGAGTATCGTCTGCTGTTTTCACGGCTTCGACGCGGCTAGAACGGTTTGGAGCGAATGGACGGGGAGCGGCCGCCGGCGGTTTTGGTCATCGTTGCCACGTACAACGAGCGTGACAACTTGCCGGTGTTGCTGGATCGGATTTTCGCCGCCGCTCCGTTCGTCGATGTGCTGGTGGTCGACGACAATTCGCCTGACGGCACCGGTCGCTGGTGCGACGAGCGTGCTGTGGTGGAACCGCGTCTCCGGTGCCTGCATCGCCCGGGAAAGGCCGGCCTTGGGGCCGCCGTGTTGGCTGGACTCGAAGCGGCTGCGGCCAAGGGTTACCAGGTCGCGGTGAACATGGACGCGGACCTCAGCCACCCACCGGAGGCGCTGCCTACGTTGGTTGAGCTGGTCGCGGGACCAACCGCCAAAGCCGACATCGCGATCGGTTCGCGATACATTCCTGGTGGCGGTATCCGCAATTGGAACTGGCGCCGCCACGTGATGAGCCGCCTGGTCAACTGGTACTCGCGTTGGGTGCTGCGAATTCCCGCGAGAGATTGTAGCGGTGGCTATCGGGCCTATCGAATCGCGTTGTTAACGTCGACCGCCGCCACTTCGATTCGCTCGAGGGGGTACGCCTTTTTCGAGGAACAGCTTTGGCGGTTGCACCTCGCCGGAGCTCGGATCGCGGAAACGCCAATTGTCTTCCTCAACCGGGACACGGGACAATCCAAGGCCAACTGGCGCGAAATCGTGGCGTCAGGATGGCACTTGCTCAAATTGGCCCCAATTGCGTGGGGATTACGATGATCGCGGTGTCGGCGAAAAATCCGCCGCATGTTCCACCAATGGTCCAATCTGGCCTTGAAATGCCACGAACCGCACTTATAATCCCACTCCGTCGTGAGGCTCCTGGAGCTGTCATCTCGGTTTTACAAGCGACGCGTGCCCGTTGTTGTGGGCTTGACGCGACGTTCCGAATGCGGAATAACCAGTCCAGTTGATCGACGTTTCAAGCGGGTGTAGCTCAGTTGGTAGAGCACCACGTTGCCAACGTGGTTGTCGTGGGTTCGAATCCCATCACCCGCTCTTTTTTATTGGTGCATGCGGCATTTTGAGCTGCGAAAGAGTTCAATGAGCACGGAAACGCAAGCTGAGTCGTTGGCGGGTGGAACGGAATCCGGAGCGCCCGAGGCTCCCAAACGGCTGAATCTGACCCACAAGGTCGACAACCTTAGCGCGTGCGAGCGTCACGTCACGGTCGTTATTCCGCGAGAAGATATCGATCGCTATCTGAAAAACGCCTTCGACGAACTGAGGGGCAAGGCCGAGATTCCCGGTTTTCGACCCGGACGCGCCCCTCGGAAGCTGGTTGAATCCCGGTTTCGGGATCGTGTCGGCGACCAAGTCAAGGGCGAGCTGCTCATGGATAGCATGGGACAGCTGAGCGAAGATCAAGTCTTTACAGCGATTGGCGAGCCCGATTTTGACGCGGCGACTTTGAAACTGCCGGATTCGGGACCGTTTACTTTCGAATTTAATATTGAGGTGCGACCCGAGTTTGACTTGCCGAAATGGCAGGGCTTGAAATTAGAGAAGCTCGTCGCTGACTTCTCGGAAGATGATGTTTCGAACCATCTAAAGCGTTTGCTATCCCGGTTTGAAGATTTGGTAGCCGTGGATGGCGGTGCGGAACTTAACGACTCGTTGCTCGTCAACATCATCGCGAAGGCGGGCGACCGGGTCATTGCTTCCCAAAACGGTGTCACGGTAGTGGTTCGGAAGCGGCTGTCGTTCAGCGACGCCGTCATCGAAGACTTTGACCAACTCGCCATTGGTGTCGTTGCTGGTACCGTGATGACGGCGAAGGCCACGATTTCGAAGCAGTCCGACAACGAGGCCTTGCGTGGCCAGGACGTTGAGGTAACGCTCGAGGTACTGGAAGTTAACCGAGGCGTCACCCCGGAATTGACGACGTCGTTCTTACAATCGATCGGCGGGTTCAAGTCCGTTGATGAACTGCGAACGACGGTTCGGGAGGAGATGGAGCGGCAATTCCGTTTCCATCAGCAGCGTAGCTTGCGGCAGCAAATCACCAGTATGCTCGTCGCGGATGCTAATTGGGCCCTGCCGCCAACGCTGTTGCGTCGGCAGGCTGGTCGCGAGTACCAGCGTCTGCGGATGGAGCTGGAGGCGTCCGGGTTTTCGGCGCAGGACATTGCTGCCCACATGAACTCGTTGACGCACAATGTGCTCGGCAACACCGAGGCGGCTCTAAAAGAGCACTTCATCCTCGAGCGAATCGCTGAGGAACAGAAGATCGAAGCCGTTGCTGGGGATTACGAGAAGGAAATCGAACTCATCGCCTACCAACGCAGCGAAACACCGCGACGCGTTCGAGCCCAGTATGAAAAACGTGGCTTGATGGACACGTTACGGAATCAAATCATCGAGCGGAAGGCGATCGAGTTGGTGACAGACGCCGCCGAATTCACCGAGAAGCCTTATCAAATCCCGACCGTCACGACCCACGCTTTGCAGTTCGCCCTGTCCGAGACGCGGGGTGAGGCGATTCCCGAAGCGAAGTTCGCCGAGGCATCGGAACCGTTGCCGAACTCCGAACCCCGATACTAAGATGTGACGTCCGGGTATCATGGTCTCAGCCAAGGCGTGTGCTTCGCGGTCACGCCTTGTTATCCGGTCGGCGAGTGAGCGAGTGTTTGGAGTGGGTGGCTGGTTCTCGGTCGTCCAAGGGTCGCTACGGTTAGTAACGACGACACTGAGAAATGCTCGTTCGCGTCGCGGTTGGGATGCCGATTGCTGCGATACGCCGGCATGGAGGGGTTTGGTTGTTGAAACGGGCAGCGCGATGCTACCTATGGAGCAACGCGTGGCCGTTAATCGCTCACAGCCTTCCCGGCGTTAGGTGTTGAGAATTCTGTTCCAGGCGCGCATGCCCGCAAGAAAGGACTGCCCGCGATGCAGGCTGATTTTCCGATGCCGATAAGCTCGTCCTATGCCTATCAGAACTACCAGCGTCAGCGTCAACTAACGCTTGGCGATCTGCTCCTCGAAAACCGCATCGTCTTTCTTCAGGGCGAGATCTTCACCGGCAACGCCAACGAAGTTGTGATGAAGTTGCTGTACCTGCAGAGCGAGAACCGTCGGAAAGAGATTCATTTCTACATCAATTCGCCAGGCGGCGACGTTGTCGCCACGTTGGCCATTTACGACACCATGCAGATGCTCAGCTGCCCCATCGCGACATATTGCGTGGGGCAGGCGGCAAGCGGGGCGGCGGTGCTGCTTTGCGGAGGCACGAAGGGCAAGCGATTCGCGTTGCCAAACGCCCGCGTGATGATGCACCAGCCATTTGGTGGCGTGAGTGGCCAGATCAGCGACATCGAGATCCAGACCAACGAGATTCTCCGCTACCGGGAAGTGTTGAACCGCATCATCGCCAATCACACCGGCCAGTCGCTGGATCGGATCGCTAAAGATACGGATCGGGATTTCTTCCTGAGCGGTGAAGAAGCAAAGGCTTATGGACTGGTGGACGGCATTTTGAGCAAGCCGCCGGCCAGCGACGACGACGACGACAAAAAGTAGTGGCGAACGCGAAACGGCGAGGCGGTTTTGTGTGGCGTCTAATCTCGGTTTACCGGACGACGCATTCTTGACGCAGACTTATGGAGCAGTTCGATGTTTGTCCCCTATGTCGTTGAAAAGAGCGGCCGCGAGGAACGTGTTTACGACATCTACAGCCGATTGCTCAAGGACCGAATTGTGTTCTTGGGCACTCAGGTGAACGACGAAGTGGCGAACTCGATCGTCGCGCAGTTGCTGTTTCTTCAGAGCGACGACCCGAAGGCGGACATTCATCTGTACATCAATTCGCCCGGCGGTAGCATCAGCGCCGGATTGGCGATTTATGACACGATGCAGTTTGTGACCTGCGATGTGGCGACCTACTGCATTGGACAGGCCGCGTCGATGGGCGCTGTTTTGCTCACAGCCGGCGCGACCGGAAAGCGGTTCGCTCTGCCGAACGCTCGCATCATGATCCACCAACCGCTGGCGGGCATGCAAGGCACGGCGGAGGAAATCATGATCCACGCCCGCGAGTTCCGCCGGATCAAGGAACGCATGAACCAGATCCTGTTGAAGCATACGGGCCATGCCATCGACAAGATCGAGCGGGACACGGATCGCGACTGTTTCATGACCGCCCCCGAGGCGCTCGAATACCGCTTGATCGATCGCGTGATCGAGCAGATGGAAGTCAAGAAATAGGATTGCCATCAGGCGGATTGCCCTTGCCTTCCGGCGGCTCGATTTGTACGGTTCGCGGGTTCTTTGCGTGAACTCCAACATCCGTCGAGGCGCCAGGGATGGTGCGATTTTCCAGACGTGGCTTTTCTGTCGCCCTGCGGCCGCGTCGCGGCCCAGCCGTTCGTTTACTCACGGCGTCTTTCACCGCTGGCAGCGCCCTGGTCGCGCTCTTCTTGGCCGGTTGCCAAAACGGCCCCCGGGTCAACACCTACATCGAAGCGATGGCGGCCGAACGCCGGGCGCTCGAAGATCGCGTCTACCAGTTGGAGTACGAGCTGGATGTGGCGCGTGAAGAACTGTCGCGCGAACAGGGCCGGCGCGGCGGCGGTGTTGGCGGCAGTGGAGGCGCGCGCGGCGGTTTGAATGGAGGCCGTGGGACGCCAGTCGACGATCGTGGTGGGCGGCGTGGCGCCGGTTCAGGCTCCAGCGGCGAATCGGGGCGACCGTCACGCGGCGCCGCTCCCAACGCCAATGCCGAGCCGGAGGAAGGCTCGAAGCTCGGCGATGACTCGATGCTGAAACCGCCTGTCATCGAGCCGGGCGAGGCCAGCACGCTGGCACCGCTCGAGCGACCGCCTGCCAGCGATGAGCTGTTGCCTCCGAAAGCTTCCGACGCAGCTTTGGAATCGACGCCGCCAAGCACCCTGCCGGTCCTAGCGGAACCGGCGCCATTGAGAACTCCGTCGCGTGCCCCGTCCGTCGCGAACCCGCCGCTCTTGGCGCCGCCAGATTCGCCTCGAGCTACGCCGCAATCCGCGCCGTCCGATTCGCCACAGTCACAGCCGCCCGATATGCCGCAGTCCGTTCCGCCATCGACGACCGGGTCGGCCACTCGGCCGCTCGGGCCGCCGATCTTGGCCAAGCGGCCGAGCGTGAAGTCGGCCGCGGCGACCAAGGCCAGTCCGCGATCCGCAAGTGGCGCTGGGATGAAAGGCAAGACGAGTTCAACGCGTCCCGCATCGGGTAAGGCTCGGGTGACGAGTGTCGCGTTGGCCCCGCAGCCGACGGGAGGCGTCGATTTGGATGACTCGCCGGGGGACGATGGGGTGACGGTGGCGTTGGAACTGCGGGACGAGCGGGGCAAGCGAGTGTGGCAGCCGGGCGCGATCTCGGTTGTGGTGCTCGATCTGTCGCAGACGGGCCCGTCGGCTCGAGTCGCACGCTGGGACTTGGATCAGGAGCAGGTCGAGCAGTTGGCGGACATGGAGGACTCGCGAGCGGCGGTGGTGCTGCACATGGCGTGGCCTGGCGAGCCTCCGCAACGGGAAAAGCTGCAACTGCATGTCCGCTACGTGGCCGACGACGGCCGCAAGTTGGAGGCCTATCGGGACATCAGCATCAAGTTGCCCAGCGGTTCCGCCGCGCGGGCCGGATCAGTCCAGCAGTATTCGAGCCGTCCTGCCGCCAATCATGGTGGCTGGCGTCCGAAGGGATTGAATCTGGAAAGCCCCAGCAAACAAGCCGTTGCCGACGGTTCGCCGGCGTCTAGCCCGGTTCGTCCCGCCAGTTCCACAGGACGCGACTCGGGGCGGCAGGAAGTTGTGCCCGCCAGCGGCCGGTTTCCGGCCGAATGAAAGGCGAATGAACGAAGCGATTCGCGTTAGCCGCCGCCGAGTGTCGTGAAGTAATCGTCGGCTTTCGCGGCGTGGCGGGCGAGTTCGGCGAGCGACGGAGCCGCGGTGCCGGGAGCCGCGGTGCCGGGAGCCGCGATACCGGGACGCGGAGCAAACGATCGGACCATCGACCGCGAGCCAACTTTCGTTGTCGTCGTCTTTGGGACGACGAGCGGGGTTGTGGGAGCTGAGGTGGACGCGGGAGCGGGAGTCGGAGTGTTCGAGGCGCCAACGGCTGTCGTCGCGCCGCTGGTCGGCGTGCCGCGGACCATGGTGGTGACAATTTGCTCTGACGAGGGTCGGCCGATCACCGTGCTGGCGGCGACTTGGGCGGCGAACGCGGCCGCAAGCGCCGCGTTATCCTGCAATCGCATGGTCGTATCGTGCTCGGGATTGGTATCGTTCTGCCACTTTTCGTTCCACCACGAGGCGCCGATGACTCGCGGCCAGCGGCCCGCTTTGAGGTCGGTCCAGGCGTCGGCGGCCCATGTCGCGGCGCTGCCGAGCGGACTGTTCGAGGTGACGCCGAACTCGGAGACGATGATCGGCTTCGATTCGGACAACGCGTCGAGCCGCGGGTAGGCGGCATCCATCAAGTCGCGGAACATCGGCCACTGGGTATCCCGGGGTGTCTGGGCTCCGTACGCGCTGACCCCAAGCCAATCGATGAAGGAATCGCCCGGGTAGTAGTTCTCGAAACGGTTCCAGGCGACATCGGGGATGTCCTGGGCGTTGACGTGGA
>JBJTOW010000945.1:0-5652 GCA_046074805.1 Planctomycetota bacterium
GTAGCACCAGTCGCGGCGCGACGCCCGGCGCGGTGCCCGTCACGGGATCGGCTCGACCGTCCCCGTCCAGATCGAGCAGCGCGACCCTCACGCCGCCAGTCACCGTCTCTTCGAACGCCGTGAACTGGGACAGCAGCTGTCGGTCGGAGCCGCGGTAGATACGGACAGCGGATGTGCCGCCGACGCCGGTTCCGATCATCACTTCAGCCACTCCATCGCCATCCAGGTCGCTGGCTGCCACATACAACCCACCGCGATACGCCGCGGCTCCGGCCGTAAAGGACCACAGATTAGCGCCCGTTTTGGCGTTGAACGCTTTCACCAGCGGAGCTATCCCTCGTCCTGGCACGGTGATCACTTCCGCTCGGCCATCCCCCGTGAGATCCGCCGCCGCGACTCGCACGCCTCCTGTGAATGTCCCCAGGGGGGCAATCGTGCGGAGCAATCCACCCGTCGCCCCATTGTAAATCCGAACTTGCGCCGCGATTCCCGCGTCCGTGCCAACGATCACGTCCGCCTTGCCATCGCCATTCACATCGGCGGCGGCGACGAAGGCGCCGACCCGGAGCGTCGATGAGGCCAATCCGAGAAACTGTCCCCGCGCCCCGGACAGAGCCGTCCCCGTGCGGCCGTCGAACACACGAACCGTTGCCGCGATTCCTGGACCAGGCACGGTGATGATGTCGCTAAAGCCGTCGCCCGTGACATCGGCGACCGCCACGCGCACCCCGCCGCGAAAGCTTGTCGCGTAAGGAGTGAGCGTAAATCGCTCCGCCAGCGTCGTCGCGTCGTAAACCTTGACCAGCGGTTGGCCGCCGCTGTCGGCTCCGACAGCGATGATTCCCCCGCGACCGCGCGGAGCGACAACAGCCGTGGCGGTCGCCGTATTGTTAGTGGGTGTGGATTCTTGACCGGAACTGCTCGCCACCGCGTTGATCGTTACGGTTCCAGCAAAGAGCGGCGTCAAAGTTATGGCGAGCGTGGCCGAAGCGCCGGCCGCAAGACTGCCCACCGTCCAGTTCAACACGCCACTAGTCACCGACGACGTGCCCTGCGAGGGCGTCGAGTTCGCAATGGTCAGCGTCGAAGTCCAGCCCGGAAAATCGACGCGAACGCCGGTGGCAAGGTTCAAGCCCGCATTGGTGACCGTCAGCGTGACACTGAGGTTGTCGCCTAGGGTCACGGATGGCAAGGAAGAAAAGGCGGCGGCAAGGTCAACGGGGGTTGCGGTCTCAGCGGCCAGCGCAAACGCCCCTAAACGGCTCGACGCGCCCCGCGCCGCTCCCGTGAAGTCGTACCCCACCGCGGAGCTCGTCCGCCCGGTTGGCGCGGCGGGCGTCGTCGGCGCGTCGCTCCAGGAAAACCCGGGAATCGCTACGCTCGCGGGCGGAACAAAGCTGCTTGCCAATCGGTAGTCGCCGGTCTGTGGACTGACGAATGTCGGACGCAATGTTTTGATGGTGTTGTTGTCGGCCACCTGGGCGGCCAGCGTGGCGTCAGCGATTCCGAGCGGGTGGCTTTCCGACCCGTTCCAAATCAGATTTCCCGCGATCCGCAAGTTGACGTCGGCGCGGGATGGCGACGGAATGTTGGAGTGCGAGCCGGGCGTTCGCGGCCCCGCGATCTCGAAGTGTTGCCATTGGCTGGCTTGGCCGTCCGGATTGAAAATCACGTTGTTGTAGATGTGGACATTGCGGTTCGGAATCGGCTCGTCGCCACCCGTTGTGGACGTGCCCCAGCCGCCCTGTGCGAGACGCGCCGCGCACTGCGTGGTGTTTCCATCGCACGTCCGGCCACCGTGAACAACCTCGATCACGTGGCTCCGCGCGCCGACGTGGTACAGCGTGTTGTACGCCATCAAAATGTTGTATCCGCCATTGACGCCGAAACCCGCCCCCTCGACATCATGGACGACATTATTGATGAATTGGATGTCGTACGCTTCGTAATGGAGCCACGGCGCCACCATGAACTCGAAGCCCGTGCCTTGCCCAGCGGTGAAGCCACCCGTGCCCGCGTCGTAGATTTCGTTGCCCGCGATAGTGAGGTAAGCGGATCCGCCTTTCGCGTAAATCGCCCAATCAAGAGCTCGATGGATTTTGTTGCCAACCACATGCCCATACTGCACCGACACAAAATCGATCGCGTTGTCATAAGCGCCTGAAATGTCGCTATCTTCAATATATAAATGTTGGCTCTGATTGGCCTTGAGCGTCTCCTGTGGGCTGCTGTAGTTTTGGATATCGCCTAGTCCGACAATCGTGGCGTTGCGGATTAGGATATACGAGCACGCTTCCAGATGCAGCACATCGCCGCCGCCCGCTGATAGATGCAGGCCGATCATGTAAATGTACTGGCAATCGAACATGTTGATATTCGGAAGCCGAGCGGTGCCCGCGCCGTCGACCGCTTCGAGAATCACTGGCGCCGCCGCCGTGCCGTGCCGGCTTTCCCAGTAATTAGGAACCAGCGAGTCGGAGTAGGTACCCGCCACCAAATTAATGCGGAAACCGGTGGTCAAGGTGGTGTTGATCGGAACGCGGTTCCACGCCGCCGTCAGCGACCGAAACGCCGCCCCGCGGCTGGTGCCAGTGTTCGAGTCGCTGCCACTCACGGGATCGACCCACAGATTGGTGACCGACGGCGAGCCGATGTCGTAAGACGGCAACAATCCGCCCGCGAGGTTCACCCGCTCGGATAGCGCCTCCAGCCGCGGCAGAAACCGGCGCTCAGCCGATCGCCGAGGGCGATTGGGGGAAAACAGCCTCGACCACTTGCGGAGCAACTTTGACCACATGAGGCCACCTCTTGAAATCCCAAGGTATTGGTACACCGCGAATGAGCGATCTTAGCGGATCCGGATCCCGCGGCATACAAATTCAGGGAATTTCAGATCTCGAGGTATTCCTCGAGCGCCTCCCGCATGACATCGGGGTCGGGGGCGACGCCGGTCCAGATCTTGAAGCCGATCACCGCTTGATTGACGAGCATTCCCAGGCCGTCGAGCGTCGGACAGCCAGCTTCAGCGGCGTCGCGAATCAGCTTCGTGCGCGGCGGATTGAAGATCACGTCGGCGACAATCAAGTTTGATCGCAACGTCCGCACATCGATCGGCACGCGGGCATTAGCGTCTCCCAAGCCGATGGACGTTGCGTTGATCAGCACGTCGGCCGTCTCCGGGATGGCGTAATCACCCTCCCAGGGCACGTAATGCGCGGCGACTTGGATTCGTTCGGACAATAGCGACGCGAGTTCCTGGCCGCGGCTGGGCGATCGGTTGACGATGGCGATTTCGGCCGGTTTCGTCAACGCGACCTCGACCGCGATGGCACGAGCGGCCCCGCCCGCTCCTAGGATCACGATCCGTTTGTCGACCGGGTCGATGACGGTCCGCAACGATTCCAAAAAACCCTGGCCGTCGGTGTTCGCGCCGAGTAACCGGTCGCCGTCGCGATGGACACAGTTCACCGCGCCCATGAGTTCCGCCGAAGCGCTGAGGCCATCCAACAGCGGCAAGACAGCCACTTTGTGGGGAATCGTGAAATTGCCGCCCCGAAAGCCCATCGCCCGCATCCCGCGAACCGCATCGGCCAGCTTTTCCGGTGGCACTTCAAGCGTGAGGTAACGCCAATCGAGCTTCGCCGCCGCGAACGCTCGTTCCATCATGAACTGCGTGGGATTGCCGGCGACCGGTTGTCCCATGCAACAAACGATTTGCTGCAGCGCATTGCTGGACATCCGCTTCCATTGCCTCCTGAAAGCCTCTGAATGCCGTCGTGACTCATCGCCGACAGGCGTTGGTCGCCTTACCGTGGCCGGTCGAACGATTCGGCCCCAGCATAACGCGCCGTGTGGCCGGGAACGACTCCTAGACGGCGGGTGGCCCGGCGGAAGGCCGACGGGCGGCGAACTTCTTCACCCCTAGACGGGCTAGCCATGGGAACAGCCCAATCAACGCCAAAGCCACGGTCAATCGCGTCACTTGCCCCGGATCGAAGACCGCCGCCAGCCCCTCGTCCGCCAACTTCCGTAAACTCGGAACACTCGAGCCCGCATACACATATAGCGCCGTGCCTGGCAGCATGCCCGCCTGGCTTACCCACCAGAACGTGCGGACGCGGATCGGAGCCAACCCCATCAATGCGTTCACCACGAAGAACGGCGCGGCTGGAATCAGTCGCAGGGTGAATAAGTAGTAAGGCCCCTCGGCCGCTAGAGCCGCTCGGAAGCCGCTCAACCGGCCCGCAAACCGCCGCTCAACGATGTCACGAAACAACCAGCGACTCGCCAGCATCGCCACTGTGGCCCAGGCCGTCGAAGAGCCGCTGACCAAAGGCAAGGCGATCCAAAATCCAAACAGCCAGCCGTAGAACAACGTAAGAGCCGCCGCGCCCGGCAACGAGGCACCCGTGACAGCGACGTAGATCAACGCCGCCACAGCGATGGTTGCGACCGGAGCCGCTTCCGCCCATGTTCGGAAAGAATGCTCCCGGTCCGCCCAGCGAGCTATCGACATTTGTGGCCCTAGCCACCAGCCCAAAGCTACGAAGGCAAGAACGGCCAACGGAATCGCCGCTAGTCGGACACTCGCCAACCATCGGCTCGATGGAACAACTTGGTTCGGTCCCGTCGCCATCCGCGAACTAGCCGCCCGACGCCTTCAATTCGGCCAGATGTTGAGCCGTGCCGACCAGTCGATCCCAGTGCTCCTGGATGTACTCGGGAGGCCCGCCCACCTGAGCCATCACCGTCGCCGCCATCTCCAGCGGCACCATCTTGATCGCGTCCCAGGGACAAACCAACAGTTCGTACGGATTCGATTTTTTCCCCGGAATGTGAACGCACACTTCGCAACCCACACACCGCTCGATGTCGATTTCACACCAGGCTTGATTGCCCTTCACGCCGTGGCCGGTGTAGTTGAAATTGATGCAGTCCACCGGACAAACCTCGCGGCACGATTCGCAGCCCGTGCAATTGTCCGCGTTGATGATCGCCACTTCCTTCGGGAGCTTTTTGCGAGGTCCTTGCTTGGCCATGGGACTCAATCTCCTAAACGCTCGACGACGGATGGACTACGCCCGCGAAGTGGACCGCAGCCAAAACGGGGCGGCAACAACGTGTAGGGCAAATCGACACTGGCAGCCGACTTCGTGATTTTTTTCACAAGCCGACATGTGAAAAATTATAGACCGCCCCGCCGCCGGGGCAAGGCCAGCCGGCGGGTACGGTTAGGGCCGAATCGCGAATCAGCCGAATCGCGAGCGGAGACTTCAGCCAGTATGCTTGGATACTACGCGACCGACGGAACTCGCGAGCGATGTTCCTGGACGCGAAGGCGTACGACGGACTTCCAGCCCGTCGGGGTGCGTGGGCGACGGACGGCGCGACGGTCGGCGCGACGGACTGGAAGTCCGTCGTACAAGAGGACAGTGCGACGTGCGAGCGCAGCCGCGAAGTCGTACGACGGACTTCCCAGTCCGTCGGGGTGCGTGAGCGACGGTCGGCGCGACGGACGGCGCGACGGACTGGAAGTCCGTCTTACAAGAGGAATTGAAGAGTCAAAAAAGCGGTAGGAGTGAGCGATGCGAGTGGGCTTGGTTTCGTTGCTGCACGAGTCCAACACGTTTATCCGCGAACCAACAACCTGGG
>JBJTOW010000946.1:0-10315 GCA_046074805.1 Planctomycetota bacterium
GATCGGTTCCGGCCATCCGCCGCTGCGGAATGTCGTGTTCATGGGGATGGGCGAGCCGCTGGTCAACTACGACGCGGTGATCGCCGCCGCCCGCATCTTCGCCGATCCCGCCGGACTGTCTCTTGGCTCGAAGCAACTTACGATCAGCACGGTCGGAGTTATTCCCGGCATCGTGCGGCTGGCGGACGAGCGTCAACCGTATTCATTGGCCGTGTCGCTCCATGCCGCGACCCAAGCCGAACGGCTGGCGGTCGTTCCGGCCGCTCGCGCCTGGCCACTCGATGAGCTGATCGCCGCCTGTCGGTATTACTGCGACAAGCTGGATCGCAAGATTTTCTTCGAATGGACGATGATCGACGGCGTCAATGATTCCGAGGAACAGGCCTTGGCCGTTGTCGAGCTCCTCCGCGGCCTCCCGGCCCACGTGAATATCATCCCGCTGAACCCAACCGCCGCCTACGACGGGCGAGTCGCCGCGCGCACTGGGCTCGAACGGTTCCGCGAGACGCTCTTGCAACGCGGACTGCCGTGCACCATTCGGCAGCGACGCGCGATCGAAGTGGGCGGCGGCTGTGGACAACTCAACCCGCTGGTCCGCTAAACGCGGGACTAGGGGCGGTGTACATTACGCCGACGCGAAGTGGTGGGCCGGCGAGCGATGCGTGGGCCGCACCGCTTTTCTCGACCGCTTTTCCGAAAAAGGCACAGGGCACTCGTTCGATGACAAAACTGCGAATCGCGATTCATGGGGCGGCGGGTCGGATGGGCAAGCGGCTGGTCGCGCTAGGGAGCCTCGATCCGGAACTGCGGGTCGTCGCGGCGCTCGACGCGCCCGACAACCCGGACTTGGGCGTGGACGCGGGCGAACTGGCAGGCGTGGGGCGGATCGGTGTGCCGCTGGCTAGCCAACTGCTCGAACCGGTCGACGCCATCATCGACTTTTCAGTGCCGGCGGCCGCGATGTCGATTGCCGCCGAGTCGGCTAAGCGAAAGATTCCATTGGTGCTCGCCACGACCGGCTTCGAGACCGAGGAAAAACACCGCATCAAGGAGTTCGCAGTCGACATTCCGATTGTCTGGGCGCCGAGTATGAGCATGGCGGTGAATCTGACCATGAAGCTGGTCGCCACGGCGGCCCGCGTCTTGAAGGACTACCCCAACGGAACCGATGTGGAAATCATCGAACGCCACCATCGATTCAAAGAGGACGCGCCGAGCGGCACGGCGTTGCGGTTTGGCGAAATCGTCGCCGACATCATGGGCCAGTCCCTGCACGCTCACGGCCGCAGCGGCCGAACCGGCAAACGCCCGCTCCATGAGATCGGCTTCCATGCGCTGCGCACCGGCGACAATCCGGGCGAACACACGATCGTCTTTGGAATGCTGGGCGAGACCATCGAGCTCAATGTCAAAGCGTCGAACCGCGACTGCTATGCCTACGGCGCGCTGCGGGCCGCCAAGTTCGTCGCCAAACAGGCGCCCGGCCTGTACGGCATGGCCGATGTCCTTGAGTTGTAGAGACGGTCTTCCCGTCGATCGCGATTGGCCTTGCTACCCATGGCCTCGAGGTCCGGTTGAGCGGCTTGCCAACCTCAAGTCAGGGCTTTAACGCAGCAGCCGGAGCCGCGCGTGGCGAAATGTGAACAAGGCTATCTGTGCGATGTGTGCGGACGCGATGTCGAACAGCTGTTCGAGAGCGATCTGTATCTGCGCTATGTGATCGGCATGGTCGACGCCGAGGTGTTGCATGTAAGCGCCGAACGGCACATACGCTGCAATCCGGCGCTGGCCCAGTTCATCGTCGATCCAGAATTCGGCCCGATCGAATGCCCGGGTGATTTCGACAAACGGGGATTGGACAGAAAGTTTGTCGAGGACCGCGAGAAGCTCGTCACCCGCGGTTGGCGTCGACTACTCGATTTAGCGGGCGGAGAAACGCCGGTCGTCGACTATCCGCTCGACCGAGGCGCACCGTGACCGTCCGCAGCGCGGACATTTCACGAGCATCCGTTTTCCTTTCGACACAGCTTTCCAACGGATGCCGCCTAGCTTCCAATAGGAGCGGCCGAGTCCGCACGTGAGGCACCGCACGCGCCACTCGCGCGACTCGCGGATCACCGCGCGCCACTGACTTTTGGGAAACATGCCCAGGATCCAGCGTTGCAATCGTGTCATCGGCCGCTCGCTTACTCCAGTCGCAGTTACATATCGACAACCGCGTTTCCATTCGGAATCGACGCATGGCCCTGCAAAAACTTGGCCCTTATCGGCTTGAACGTGTGCTCGGACAAGGCGGTATGGGCATTGTCTATGCTGGCGTGGATGAACGCACGGGCACTCGGGCCGCCGTGAAAGTGCTGCTCGGCAATCTCGACGACCGTCCCAATCTGCGGCTGCGGTTCGAAGCGGAAATCGAATCGCTGAAGCGGCTCCGTCACGCCAACATCGTGCAATTGTACGCGTATGGCGAAGAAGAGGGTCGGCTGTTCTACGCGATGGAAATGGTGGATGGCCGCAGCTTGCAGGATGAATTGAAGTCGGGACGGATCTTCTCCGTGCCCGAAACCTTGCGAATCGGATTGCAGATCGCCATCGGCTTAAAGCTGGCCCACGACAGCGGCATCATCCATCGCGACATCAAGCCGGCCAATCTGCTGATCACGCGCGAAGGGTTGGTGAAGCTGACCGATTTCGGCATCGCCAAGCTGTTCGGCGCTAGCCAAGTCACGGCCGACGGCGGCGTGGTGGGAACGGTCGATTACATGTCGCCCGAACAGGCCGAAGGCAAACCGGTGACACACCGCTCGGACCTTTACGCTGTGGGCGGGGTGCTCTACGCGTTGCTCGCCCGCGTTCCGCCGTTCGGTGGCCGCTCTGTGCCTCAGATCATTCACGCCCTCCGTTTTGACACGCCGCCTCCACTGCATCTACGTGCTCCGCGCACCCCGCCCGATGTCGAGGAACTGATTCAAAAATTGTTGGCCAAAGAGCCTGCGGAACGGGTACCGACGGCGCTTGTCCTGGCGAAACGACTCCACGAACTCGCGAAGCGCTACCCTCTGGCTGGCGGTCCGCCCACCGCGATGTCCGCCCCGCCTGGCCCTTTCCCCGACCCAAACCGTCAAGCGGACGCCAAGCCGCCGCCGGGAACAGAAGCTCCACAAGCTGATCCCAAGGGGCGGCGCGATCGGCCGGCTGAAGATTCCAGCGAAGCCACGCAACACGAACCGCCACAACAGCCCGCAGAGCTTACCGCTGATGAACGCTATGCGTCAGCGGAAGTTCGGGAGTCGCTAAGCACCGTGGAACTGACCTGGGAATCGCAACTGAACCAACTCGTGCCCGCCTCCGATTCGCTCGCTTCGCCCCGCGACGACGGCAACCTTCCTCTCGATCCGCTGTCCTCAGATCCGCTTTCTTCAGATCCGCTGTCCTCAGATCCGCCTTCCTCCGATCCGCTCGGGCTGGACCCACTGAGTTCAGATCCGCTCGGTCTTGACCCGCTGAGTTCAGGGCCGCCATCGAGCCCATCGATCACTTCGGCGGAGGCCGCTCGAACTTCCGCGCCGCGTGAACGAGGTAAGCCAGGGGCTGCGGCGCGCGACGCGACCGCGAATCCGAACGTCAAGAAATCTCGTGGTGTACTGCCGCCGACCCTCGATTCGCGGCCATCCAATCAGCCGTCCTCTAACCAGCCACCCCCCCTGCTCCCGCCGTCAGTGGCGCCGCCGTCGGGCATGGCGGCGGCCACACGGGCGAGCGCCCAGGGCGATGCTCGGTTATCGGCCGCTTCGAGCCGGTTTACCACGGTCGCGGAAGACGAGCGGCGTCGGCAGTTGGAACAACAGCGAGAGGCCCAGCAGGATCGTAGCCATTTTGTGCTCAAGACCGTCTCGGCGATTGTCGTTTTAGGCTTATTGGCTGGTGGAGCGGCCTATCTGTCGCGGCCTCCCAGTGCTGACTCGCTGTACGACGAGTTGCGGTTGGCGGCGAGCGTCGACGACGATGGCTCGCTGGCGGCCGTCGAACCGCGAATCGATCTGTTTCTTTCCATCCATCCAACCGATCCACGCGCCGCCGAAGTCGCCGGATGGAAAACGAAACTCGACGTAGCGGCCGAGCAGCGCCGATTCGATCGCCGTTTCCGCCGGTGGGACTCGGCCGCCGCGATGGGGCCGATCGAGCGGCTGTACGGCGAAGCGATGCAGGAGGCCGCCGCGCGTCCCGATCGCGCGCTCGACCAATTGCGATCGCTCGTAAACGCCTATGCCGCTCATCCACCCGACGACGCTTCCTCGCAGCGTTCGCTGAAACTGGCGGCCGGACAACTGGAGCGGCTGGAGCTGATTGTGCAACGGCAACGCGTTGACGAATTGAAGCTGGCCCAAGAGCAACTGCGTTGGGCCGACGAGCAACGCGCCGAGGCTCCGGAAAAGGCCGAGGCCGTGTATCGCGGACTAGCCGGACTGTACGCCGCCAAACCGTGGGCAAGCCAACTGATGGAGCAGTTAAAACAACGACGGGAGCCAGCCACTCCGACGGCGGAAGCCCCCCGTGACGGGAGCGTCCCGCTCCCGCCTGTGCCGTCCTCGCCGGGAAGCCGCGAGGCGCCAGCCGTCCGCTCTCCGTAGTCCGCGCTCTGTAGCCCGCTAACTGTCGTCCGCTAACTGTCGTCCGCTAACTGTCGTCCGCAAACTGTCGTCCGCATGCCACAGTCCGCTAACCGCCGCGTTTCGTTCGCCGCATTTTCGCCGCATTTTCGCCGCCATGTCATATGTCCGTCTTGGTCGCTCGTCGCTCGCCATTTCCCGAGTCGCCTTGGGAGCTGGTCCGGTGCCCGCCGCGTTCACGCACGCGGATGACGCGGCCGCGTCGCGCGCTGGCTGTGAGTTGTTGCGACACGCGATGGATCGCGGCATTAACTGGTGCGACACGGCCGCCGGTTACGGCGACGGGCGATCCGAGTCGAATCTGGGCGCCGCACTCCGCCGCCTAGGCGCGCTTGATAGCGTTCATCTCGCGACCAAAGTCCGCCTCGGCCCGGCCGATCAGGGGCAACTCGATCGCGTGATCCGTCAATCGCTCGCCGATAGTTGCCAGCGCTTAGGCACACGCCGTGTCACGCTACTGCAACTGCACAATGCGATCACGCGCGAACGGGGCGATGAACCAACTTCGCTGAGCCTCGACGATGTGCTGGGACCCAATGGCGTCGCCGACGCGCTCGAACGGCTCCGCGACGACGGCCTTGTGACGCTTATCGGCTTCACCGGCATCGGACAAGCCGAGTCGCTTAGAACGGTCGCCGAAAGCGGCCGGTTCGACACGGTGCAGGCTCCGTTCAACCTCGCCAACCCATCCGCCGGTTGGCCCGTCGGATCGGGCTTCCAGGAAACCGATTACGGCGATTTCTTCGCCGCCTGCCAAAAACAGGAAATGGGCGTATTCGCGATTCGCGTGTTTGCGGGCGGGGCGTTGTCGGATAGCGCGCCCAGCGCTCATACCTTTCAAACCAAATTCTTTCCGCTCGATCTGTACCGCCGCGACGAGGCTCGGGCCGCTCGCTGGCGGTCCGCATTCCAATCGCGCAACGTTCGGCTCGAGGACGCGGCGGTTCGCTTTTCGCTGGGACACCCAGCGGTCACCGCCGCGATTATCGGGTTCCAAACCCGCGAACAGATTGACGCCGCGCTCGCTGCCGCCGAATGCGGGCCGCTGGCTTTACCCATCGATGTGGAAGACGACATTCAAGGAGGATTGGTTGTCCGCCATTCGCAACCAGATGAACTACCAGCCTACTTGGCCTATTCGCGCGACGCCCAGCAACGCCTTCGAGCCAAGGGACTCGCTCAATACCTACCCGCGGCTCATCCGGAATTCGCGGACGAAATGCGGCATCGAGTGACCCGAGGCACGCTGATGACCGTCTGGAGTAGCGGACAACAAGTGGGCTTTTTCAATTGGGGTATCGAAGCTCCCGACATGTGGAAGGCGGTGCCTGGCCAGATATCGGCATGGTATATCGCCGGCATGGTGGTCGCCCCGGCCGCTCGTGGACGGCAGGTCGGCCCGCGTGTCCTCCGCTGGTGCCTCGCCGACGCCCGCCGCCGTCGCGCCGCCGTTGTCCGGCTCGACTGCCACGCCAGCAACGCTTGGCTGCGCGGGTTCTATGAAGCGAATGGATTTCGTGCTCGCGGCTTCATCGAAACCTATCCCGGCTACGATGTGTGTTTGTTCGAGCAAACGGCAGCGCTCCCGAGGGCGTGAACAAAGGAATCTCGAGTTTTCCCACGCGATCATCCCTGGGAACGCGGTGTGACCGAACGCGACGTGGACCAAAACCCATTCTCGACCGCCCGCGTTCGGCCCGGCGCGTTGCCGTTCACCCTTCCCACGCACGAGACGCTCGACGGCCTTTGGGAGCGGTTTCTAGCCACCGGAGAACGGGGCCAAATCATCGGCCCACACGGAACCGGCAAGTCGACGTTGCTCCGTGCCTTCGCCCAACTGGCCGAACGCCGCGGACGCGCGACCGTCATGTTTGGAGCCGCCCCCGGCCAACAACTCCCGCGTTGGGGCACCCCACTTGTCTTTCCTGGCCACGCGGTGGTGCTCGTGGACAGCTACGAGCAACTCGGAACGTGCGAGCGTCTCCGCCTCCGCCGCGCCTGCCGACGCCAGACAGCGGGGCTGCTCGTCACCTGCCACTCTGACGCGAGCCTACCGACCCTGTGGCGCACCGAGCCGACGTTGGAACTGTTCGAGCAACTCGTCGAATGCCTCATGGCTGGATTCCCGCCACTGATCACGACGGCCGACGTCCATGCGTCCTACCACCGCCACGGCGGCAATCTTCGCGAATCGCTGTTTCGACTCTATGACCTGTATGAGTCGCGACGGCGGGTCGACGGGCCAGAGTCGCAGACTTGAAAAAAACTGGCGATTTTTTCTAAACAAGCTACTTCCCTGTCCGCTCAGTCGGTTTACGATTGGACGGGTTGTGCGCGATTTGGCGGCTGCGGGGGCGGTGTCGTTTCTCGGGTTATCGCCGCGCGCGAAAGAGTTGCGGGAGTTGCCGGTATGCGCAATCGTTGGCGACGCTGGGGTTACGGAATCGGAATGGCGGCCGTGTTGGCGGCAGGCTCCCCGCGATCCACGCAGGCCGGCCCAATCATCGACTGGTTTAAGAGCTGGTGCCAACCGCCACCGAGCACCTGTTCGAGCGGCAACTGCAACACTCCGAAGCCCAACCCGTATTACCCGGCCGCCAACACGCCGCCGACATTGCCTGGTCCTGTTATCCAACCGGGCACCGTGATTCAGCCAGGAACGGTGATTCAACCTGGAGCGGCCCAGCCGGGCTTCTTGCAGCCCAATCCATCTTTCCCCAACACCGTGACACCGGGGCCAGCGATTGGACCGCGGATGTCGAACTACCCGCCGCTGGTGTCGCAGACCACTTACTACGCACCTACCGCGACCTACGCCACGCCCACCTACGCCACAGCCACCTACGCCACAGCGCCCGCGACTTACGCCGTTGCCCCGGCGACCTACAACGCGGCACCGGCGACCTACGCCGCCGCGCCCGTCCAGTCGATGTACAACGCGCCGCTGGCTCAAGCGACCTATTACGCCCCGACCGCGACGACGGCGAATTGTCAGACATGCCCGACGTGCCCGACCTGTCCTTCCACTGTGGCTCCTAACGCGATGTCGGGAACCATGTCGGGAACACTACCTGCGTCGCGCCGGGTGCCGTCAGTTCCGCTCGGCCGACAATCGTGAACTACGCGCCGTATTTGTCGTATCGCGATCAATGGATCCGTGTGCCCGTGACTTACTATCGGCCGGTCAGTGTGGTCGATCCAACGACCGGCGCCGTTACCTCGGCCATGCAGCCATGCACCGCCACCGCCTGGCAGGTGCAACGCGTGCCTGTCGCCGGCCGCTCGCTCTTCACCCGCTATCAGCCGGCTCCGGTTGTCGGCGGAACCCGCCTCGCCGCGCCTGCCGTTGTCATGCCTGGAGCGGCCCCGGTCCAACCCGGCGCCTGTGGGAACGCCCTCTGCCAACCGGCTCAAGCCTATTCCGGTTGGACCATTCCGACAGCGCCATCGATCGTCGCCGCGCCGGTCGCGCCAGCCCCCCAAACGATCGTGATGCCGAGCCCGCCATCGGGCGCCGTTCCCAGCGTCGCACCTCCCACCGGCTCCGCTCCACGGGCGATCATGGACACCCGCCCTAGCCTGCAACCGGGCGAAGGCGCGAACTCTGCGAATTACCCGCCATTGGTACCGGTTCCAAACACCGATCCCAGTTCCGCTTCTGACAACGGCAACACCAATGCCAACGGGACGAGCGAATTCCGCGAAGACGCGAACGACGCCAGCCAAACCGACACGGATGCGAACGGCTCGGGCGGAGAGGACGCTGGTGGCGGCGGACCGCCTCTTTCCAGCCCCAACGCGGCTTTTGATCCAGCCCCGCGAAACAATGCTTCAACGTCGTCACCGTCGTCGCGGCCATCGTCGTCGCCATCATCGATGTCGTCGCCGGCGGGAAAACGTCAGTCGCCAACGCGGGTCATGCCGGTCCCCGATCCCGATGCCTCGCCGTTCCGCGTCCCGCAACAAACGACTCCGCGGTTGATTGTGCCGCGAGACCGGGTTGCCGCTCCTGCTGCTCCCCAACGTCCATCTCCCGGCACGTTGGCGGCTGCGCGGTCGGTTAGCGGATCGCCGGTGACCACGTCTCAGCCAGTGCGGCGAGTTGTTCCCAACGCGACTGCTCCGCGGTCCGATCGTTGGGATGATTCGGGGTGGCGATCGGTCGCTCCGTCACCAACTCAGTCGACGGCCGCCGCGACTCCGCCGGCCCGCAAATGACCACTCCCCGCAGCTCGCCGGGGACCCGGCCTCAGCGGTTCGGCCGACGGATTGGCTTGCGGCCGCTTGTGCAGTTGCTGCGTCGGTTAGCGTCGGCCTATCGAGCGGGCGTCGACCCTCGCCGAGTATGGGCGATGGAGGCGCAAAGTGGACCGCTGGGCCAACGGGCGGCGTTCCACGAAATCGGACGCCGCACGGCCGATGGCGACGCCTTGTCGCAGTCGCTGCGCGGCTGTGGCGGCGTTTTCCCGTCGCTGATGTCGGACATGGTTGAGCTGGGCGAGCAGACGGGAAAAATGGACACCGTCTTCACGCGGCTCGCCGACCATTACGAGCACATGGTGGAACTGCGCCGCAACTTCCTCATCGGGATACTTTGGCCAATTATCCAGTTTGTCTTCTCCGTGCTACTTGTCGGTTTTCTGATCTGGATCTTTGGTTGGATCACCGAACGCAATGAGGGGGAAATGGTTGACCCGCTGGGCTTCGGGCTCGTCGGCAACCGCGGCTTGGCGATTTATTTCGGCGGCATCGGATTTCTGGCCGCCAACGTGTTGCTGGCGGCACTGGCGTTCCGGCAAGGATGGCTCGGAGCCCCGGTCGCTCGCGTGTTGTTGGCGTTGCCGGTGATTGGGCAATGTTTGCGAACAAACGCGTTGGCTCGCATGGCCTGGACGCTCTCGCTGGCGTTGGAATCCGGCTCGGACGCGCGGCGCGCCCTGCGTTTAGCGCTCCGCAGCTCGCAAATGGCCTACTACGAAGAGACGGCCGCGGCCGCTGACGCTGTGATTACGCGTGGCGGAGAATTTCACGAGGCGTTGCGGGCGACCGGCCGCTTTCCCGACGACTTTCTGATGGCGTTGGAATCGGCCGAGCATGCTGGGGCCGTGGCCGAATCGCTCGATGTCATCTCCCGGGATTACTCGGAACGGGCCCGGATGGCGAACAAGCTGCTCACCATGGCCGCGACTTTCGCCATTGGCGCCGCCGTGGCCATGTTCGTTGTCTTCCTAATCTTCCGGCTGTTTTTCTTCTACCTAGGAATGATTGAGGACGCTCTCAAAGGCATCTAACGCCTTATCAAATTCGGGCATTGACCAAACGTTGACTTGAGCGAACTTTGACAACGCCAAGCCAGCGGCAAGCGAACACTCGGTGGCCGCTATTTTTGCTGCTCGTATTTCTTCTGATATTTGCGCCAGAGTGTCTTATGGCGATCGTTGAGCGATACTTGGCGGCCTTGAATAAAGGCGTCCACGATTTGAGTGGATGTTTCGAGCGGGTCGCCGGTTGCCACGAACAACGTGGCGTGCTTGCCGACGGCCAGCGTTCCGACTTCCGCTCCCACGCCCAAAATCTCCGCCGGGTATTGCGTGATTGCTCGAAGCGCCTCGTCGGCGGGTAGTCCAAAGGCAACCGCGTTGGCC
>JBJTOW010000947.1:0-7415 GCA_046074805.1 Planctomycetota bacterium
CGTGCGCGCCAACGCTTCCTGGATGAGCCGGCGTTCCCACGCGGCTAAGTCGAGCGAATCGAACGACTCGCCGCCCGCCTCCCGCAGTCCCAGATCGGCCGACTGGATCTCATCGCCCGTCGCCAGCACCACCGCGCTATCGATCACGTTCCGCAGTTGCCGCACGTTGCCGGGCCAGCGGTAGGAGAGCATTTGTTGCCGCGCGGCCGCCCCCAGCTTCAGCGACGATCGGCCGTACTGCCGCTTGAAGTGCTCGAGGAAGTGGTCGACCAGCAAAGCGATGTCCTCGCCGCGATCGCGAAGCGGCGCGATCGGCAACTCGAAGACGCTGAGCCGGTAATACAAGTCCTGGCGGAAGCGGCCCTGCCGGACGAATTCCGCCAAGTCGCGGTTGGTCGCCGCGATAACGCGGACATCGACATTGATTTCGCGAGTCGAACCGACGGGCTGAAAGGGATGGCCTTCGAGGATGCGCAATAACTTGGCCTGTCCTTCGGCGGAAAGCTCGCCAATCTCGTCCAGAAACAGCGTGCTTGAATCGGCTTGCTGGAACATGCCGACGTGGTCCGAGTCGGCACCGGTGAACGCGCCTTTCTTGTGTCCGAACAACTGGCTTTCCATGAGGTCCCGCGGCAATGCGGCGCAGTTGACCGCCAGCAGCGGACGGTCGGCGCGGGGACTGCCGCGATGCAGAGCGCGGGCCACAAGTTCCTTCCCTACGCCGCTCTCGCCGCGGATCAACACCGGCCCGTGCGCAGTCGCGACCCGCGCGATTCTCGCCCGCAACTGCGCGATCGGCTGGCTGTTTCCCAGCAAATCGTCGGAACTGCCGGTTTTCGCCACCAATCGACGGTGGTCGGCGGCGAGCGAAGCTTCGCGCCGCGACCGCACCAACGCGATCGCGAGAATGTTGGCGATCGAGATGGCGAAATCGAATTCCATCTGCTCGAACTGGCCCTTGGTCAGATACACATGGATAGCGCCGACGGTCGCTTGTTCGTGGAGCAACGGAACGCAGAACGCGTCGGCGTAGTGGCTCAACGCGTCCCCTTTGCGGGTCGACGTGCGGGTATCGATCCAGACGGCCCGTCCTTGCCGGCAGACCATCTCGGTGAGAGCCTCGCTGAGCTTCATGGGGTTGGACGAATTCGCGGGCAAAATCGCCTTGGGCCTCAATCTTCCCTGGTCATCGATCCACAGGAAGCCGACGAGCGATGCCGGCACGCGTTGCCGCAAACTGCTGAGGGCCACTCGGATCACTTCATCGGGATCGACCACGCCGAGAAGTTCCAGCGACAGCTCGTACAGCCTCAGAAAATCGTGAGCGCGTGGGGCGTCGCGGAGCGAAGCGACGGCGACGGCGCTGGTGTCGTGCGAATCCAGACTGAACTGCCGGATAATCGTTTGAGTGGCCCGATCGGATTGACGCCGGGCTTCGGCGCCGGGCCGTTCGCGATCGTGGAACTCAAATGCCGCCGGGCCAACCCGGAGCACCGTACCGGGGAGCAACTGAGCTTCATCGATCTTCTGGCCATTCACGAAGGTGCCGTTGGTGCTTTCCGAATCCTTTATGTACCAGTTGCGATCGCGAAGAGCGATGACGGCGTGAACCCGCGAGCAACGCGGATCGTTGAGCAAAATCTGGCACTCTGGGCTGCGGCCGATCCGGGTTTCATGCGTCGGATCGAGGGCGAACTGCGCGCCGACCCACGGCCCCTCCGTCATCGTTAAGAACGCGTAAGACTTGGTTTCCATTCCCGCCGGCATCTTTCCCGCCATCGGCCGCTTGCCATCATGAAGCGAACGCAATATAGCACTCCGCTGCGTGAAAATCTCTCCCTTCTCCGCCTGGGCGTTGCCGTCCATGTCTTCCTGCCCCACGTCACCCCGCCTGGGCTATCTCATTGTCGGCCACGGCACGCGGGATTTGATCGGGCAGTCCGAGTTTCACTTGGCGGTGTCGCGAATCGCGGAACTTTGTCCATCAGTCGTCGTCAGGGCTTGCTTCCTGGAACTCGTTGAGCCAACGATTTCGGACGCGATCGATGGTCTCGTTAGGGACGGCGTCGAGCGGGTCGTGGTTGCGCCTCTCCTCTTGTTCGCCGCAGGCCATGCCAAACGCGACGTGCCAGAAGCCGTGGAGGCGGCTCGCCAACGCTATCCGACTGTGAGTTTCGCGCAAGCGGATCATCTGGGCTGCCACACGGCGCTCTTGGAATTGTCCGCGAGACGTTTTTTAGATGCTCAATCGCTCAGTTCGACGACGGCTTCATTGCTTCCGCACCCTATGGGGGTGCCTAATGGGACGCTGTGGGTGATGGTGGGGCGGGGAAGTCTCGATGCCGAGGCAACGGCTGAGTTTGAGCGGTTTACGCAGATGCGGCGAGCCTGGACGCCGATCGCGGAAGCCTGGAACGCTTACTTGGCGATGGCTAAACCAACTCTTCGCGAAGTGCTAGCCCGGGCGGAAGCGGCGGAATATGCTCGAGTTGTCGTTCAACCCCACTTGTTGTTCGCCGGCGAACTGCTTGTGACTGCCCGCGAGCTGGTCCGGGCGTCGGCCGAGCGTTCGCCGGACCGCGAGTGGCTGTGGGCTGGCCACCTTGGACCGGCCGAGCAGGTTGCCGCCGCAGTGGTCGATCGGTGTCGCGAGTCGGAGCTTCGGGCTTGGCCCACCCATGATTGCGGCGGCGCGATTGGCGAGGAATGATATTGAAGTTGGGCAGAATAAGTCCTACGATCCGAATCTTCCGTCGAGTCGTCTAACCGACGGTTTGCGGAATCCGAAATGATCCGTTTCCTTCGTGAGGTAGCCATGTTCCATCGATCGGCGGAGAGACGTCACAAAGCAAGGTTGCAGTCGCTCGTCGTCGGCACTATCGGCTTGTTAGCCCTGGGCTTGGCTTGGGGCGCGGCTGGTTTGTGGTCCGCTTGGGCGGCCGACTTAGGCACGACGCCCAAGGCCCGCGACCGGCAAGTCGCCTTAATGGTCTCCACGTTGATTAAACGCGACCATCTTTCCAAGCATCCGATCGACGATGAGATTTCGCAGCGAGGGCTGAAGACGTTCCTCAAAGGACTTGATCCGGCGAAGTCGTATTTCCTGCAAACCGATTTTGATCAATTCGCCGCCCGTCAAGTCGAACTGGATGACGACCTGCGATCGGGCAATATCGAATTCGGGTACACGGTGTTCCTGCGCTACCTACAGCGGTTGGATGAGCGACTCCCGGCTATTGAATCGCTAATCGACGCGCCGCATGATTTCGCCGTCACGGAGACCATGGTCACCGACTCGGACACCATCGGTTATGCGAAGGACGAAACCGAACTCAACGAGCGTTGGCGTAAACGTATCAAGTACGATTTCTTGATTCTTAAGGGCGACAAGGTCGTCGGCGACGAGGCCAAGGATCGGCTGAAACGGCGGTACCGAAGTTTCGCGAAACGCATGAAACAGACGGACAGCGACGATTTGCTGGAAATGTACCTAACCGCGTTCACGTCAAGCCTCGATCCGCACACGACGTACATGTCGCCGAGCTCATTGCAGAATTTCGTGATCTCGATGAGTCTGCAATTGGACGGCATCGGGGCGGCTTTGCAAATGACCGACGGTTATACGGTTGTTTCGAAAGTGATTCCGGGCGGCGCCGCCGAGAAAGACGGTCGGCTGAAACCTGAGGATCGCGTGGTGAGCGTCGGCCAGGGTGCCGATGGCGAAATGGTCGAAGTGCTCGATATGAAACTGAACGACGTGGTCGAGAAAATTCGCGGCAAGGCGGGCTCCATTGTGCGTCTGGGCGTGATTTCTCCGGGTTCTGTGGAAACGAAGATCTACGACATTACCCGCGCTCGTATCGAGCTCAAGGACAGCGAAGCCCGAGGCGTCATTTTCGAGTCTGGCAAAAAGCCCGACGGATCGCCCATGAAAGTTGGCGTGATCGATTTGCCAAGCTTTTACATGGATATGGACGGGGCCAAGAAGGGGTTGGAGGATTTCAAGAGCACCACTCGCGACGTGCGAAAGTTGCTGGACGACTTCAACTCCAAGGGCGTTGACGCCGTGGTGCTGGATCTGAGGCACAACGGTGGCGGCAGCTTAACGGAGGCGATCAGTCTCACGGGCTTGTTCATCGATCAAGGTCCGGTCGTGCAGGTGAAAGATCCGGACGGCCGGGTGCAGCACTACGATGACCTGGAAAGAGGGATGGCTTGGGACGGACCGCTCGTGGTCGTGACGAGTAAATTCAGCGCGAGCGCGAGCGAGATTTTGGCCGGAGCCATCCAGGACTATCGTCGCGGATTGATCGTCGGCGACGAGGCGACGCACGGCAAGGGCACTGTCCAAAGCATGCTTAACCTGGGTGACCAGATCTTCCGCAACCCGGCGAAGGCTCCTAACCTCGGTGCGCTGAAGATCACCATGCAACAGTTTTATCGGCCAAACGGCGATAGCACCCAAAAGCGTGGGGTATTGGCGGACATTACCTTGCCGTCGATCACGACGCACATGGACGTTGGCGAGTCCGATCTGGATTACGCCTTGGCATTCGACCAAGTGCCAGCAGCCAAGCATGGCAATTTCGAGGGTGTATCCGCCGACTTGGTGACTCGGTTGAAGGCCGCTTCGACCGCGCGGATCGCCAAATCCGACGACTTCGGCAAGTTGGCCCGCAGCATCGATCGTTACCGCGAATTTAAGACGCGCAAGAGCGTTTCGCTGAACGAGACCGAATTCTTCGCTTCCCGTAAAGAACTGGACGCTGAGAAGGAAGAGGAGAAACTATTCGAAAAGCAAGCGAACGGAAAGCCGCAGGACGAGGTTGTGAAGCGGGACGCTTACTTTAACGAGGTGTTGGCGATCACGGGCGATTATGTGAATAGCTTGAAGACACGGCCGGTCGCGGCTCGGTAGCGAAATCTCGGTTTAGAAACGATTTTATCCGCAGCGTGATCCATGGAACGGATTCTGATTATCCAATTGCGGCAGTTGGGCGACACTTTGTTCTCAACGCCGCTGGCGAGGCAACTCCGCCGTTTGTATCCGACGGCGGAGATCGATTGGCTTTGTCAGGGTTTTAACGCTTGCATTCTGCGGCATCACCCGGATCTCTGCCGAATCGAAACCCTCCCTCGATCCGCTCCCCCATTGCTTTTTGCTAAGCTTGCCGCCCGCCTTCGGTCTCGGCGGTACGACATGGTTGTCGATCCGCAGACGCTATCCAAGACGGCGATCTTGGGTTGGTTGTCAGGGGCCCCGAAGCGAGTTGGGTTCCGTCGCCCTTGGAAACGGGGCTTCTACACCAAAACCTTGGGGTCCGCAGGCCCCGAGTACTCGGCGACCCGACGTTTGCGTCTGTTGGACGATCCGCGTGTCGATCTGTTCGACACGCGTTTCGATTTCTTCGTAGGGGCGGAGGATGTAGCGGCCTCTGAGTCGTTCTGCGCCCAGTATTTCGACCGGCCCGTTGTGGCCATCTACGGGTGCCGCAGCGAATTCACACGGCATTGGCCGTCCGAGCACTTCGCGGCGGTCGGCGACCGCCTCGCGGAGAAAGGTTTTCTGCCCTGGTTGGTTTACGGTCCTGGAGAACAGGATGCGGCGAGGCGGATCGGGAGCCTCATGCGCCATCGGGCTCTCATCGAGTGCCCGTTGGTTTCATTTCCAGTTCTGAAGGAGATTCTCGCCCGTTGCCAGTTCATGGTCACCTGTGACGGCGGTCCCAAAGCCGTGGCGGTTGCCGCCGGAACGCCTACCGTAACGATCTATCACGCCAGTCAGGCGATCTTGTGGAACACCGCGGGTGATCCGCGGCATCGGGTTGTCACTTCGGGATTTGACGGGCCGTTGGCCACAGCCATTCGCGAAGGCCGCGCCGAAGTACCGGTTGGTGTCGTAACGGACGCTGAAACCACAACTCAGATTCCTCTGAACGCGTTTTGGAATGAGGTCGAGAGGCTCATGGAGCACCTTGCCGAATCTCGGCGTGCCTCGCGCGCCGCGTAAAAGCGATTACGGCGGCTTGGAACGGAGCAGGGGGAGCGTTCCATGCAAGATCTTGGTGAATACCGCGAGTGGTTGAAGGCGTTGGCGCTCACTCAGATCGCCGCCGATCTACGGGGACGGATCGATCCATCGGATATCGTGCAGCACTCGCTTTGCGAAGCGCTTCGCGATCTACCTGTGGCCTCGGAGAAGTCGCGTCCACAAATGATGGCCTGGTTGCGAACAATCTTGCGGCATAATTTAATCGATGCGTTCCGCCGCTTGAAACACACGCCCCGCGTTTCGCTCGATGATTCGCTCGCGATGACCGACGCCAACATGAGCCGCTTTCTTGTGGCGGATCAATCGGCGGTCGGGGCCCGCGCCGAGCGAGAGGAGCGTGCGTTGCAACTAGCGGAGCGCCTGCGGCAACTCACGCCAGCGCAGGCCGAAGCGATTTTGCTCAAGCATTGCCAGGGAATGTCGGTTGAGGAAATCTGCCGCCACATGCAGAGGAGCCCAGAAGCGATAGGTGGGTTGCTTCGGCACGGTCTGCGACGCTTGCGGCAGATCTGTCCGCCCGAGGAATAGACGATGAACCCTCCGTTGGCCTTCGACTCGGGTGCGGAGATGTCGGATGCCGATTCCGGCGCGCTAGATCGCGCGATCTTTGAGTTCCACTGCGCGGCTGATCGCGGCGAACGTCCGCGGCCGGAAGATTGGCTTGCGCGTTTTCCACACATCGCGGACGGGCTGAAAGCGTACTTCGACGACTTGGCTGGCGTGTCGCTTTTCCCCACAGACGGGAGCTCGACCGACTTCGATAGCCTGCGTCCAGGTGCGGTTCTGGGCGACTATGAATTACTCGAACCGTTAGGGCAGGGCGGGCAGGGAAGTGTGTGGAAAGCGCGACTGCGACACGCATTTGAAATCGTGGCCGCTATCAAAACGATGCACGGCCCGGCACTTGACGACGCCGCGGCGGTCGAGAGGTTTCGCAACGACGCTCGCTCGTTGGCGCGTATGACGCATCCCAACATTGTTCGCACCTCTTACGTGGGGCAAGTGGCGGGGCGTTGGTATATCGTCATGGAACTGGTCGAGGGCGGGACGCTATCCGATCATCTCGAGGATCTTCGCGGCGACCTCCGCCGCACCGTCGCGATCATGGAAAAAGTGGCCCGCGCGATCCATCACGCGCACACTCGCGCGGACGGCGTCATCCACCTGGACCTCAAGCCCGGAAACATCCTGCTTACCGCCGACGGCGAGCCGAAGGTGGCCGATTTCGGACTGGCGATCCGCGGTGAACGGGCCAACTATCGCGACGATCCGCAGGACGGCCCCTTGGTGCTCTGCCAGACGGCGGAAGAGCAGCGTTCGGCCACCTTTGCGCGGGCGGGAATCGTCGGGACGCTGGCATATA
>JBJTOW010000948.1:0-3653 GCA_046074805.1 Planctomycetota bacterium
GCGACAAGCTGGCGGTCGATGGCGTGCTGCTGATTGGCGAACACGGCTCGTATCCGCTCAGCGACCTCGGGCAAACCAAATATCCCCGGTACGAACTGTTCACCCAGATCGCGGATGTGGTCGAAAAAGATGGACGGCCGATTCCGGTGTTCAATGACAAACATCTGTCGTGGAATCTGGATTGGGCGTTCGCGATGGTGGAGCGGGCGCGGAAATTGAACATGCCGTTTTTGGCCGGCTCGTCGCTACCCGTGACTTGGCGGATGCCGTCCGTCGACATGCCGCACGGCGCCGACGTGGAGGAGATGCTGTGCGTGGCGATCGGCAGAGTGGACAGCTACGACTTCCACGCTTTGGAAGTGCTGCAGTGCATGGCTGAGCGGCGGCGCGGCGGCGAAACGGGCGTCGCCTCGTTGCAGGCGATTCGCGGCGACGCCGTCTGGCAGGCGATGGAGGCTGGTGGCTGGATGAAAGGCGGTTGGGATCCACAGTTGTTCGAGGCGTGTCTCTCCCGTTCGCAGACGCTGGCGCAAACTCCGACCGGCAGCCACCGGTACCCGACGGCCGCTCAAATCAAGGAGTGGGTGAAAGCGCCGGTGGCCTATCGCTACGAACACAAAGACGGCGTGAAGGCGACGATGTTGTTGATGAACGGCCTAGTCGGCGACTTCACCTTCGCCGCGAAGTTGAAAGGGCGGAATGAACCGCTCTCGACATTGTTCTACTTGCCGCCCAACCCCAACGTCGTTTATTCGGCCGCCTTGATGTCGAAGGCGGAAGAGATGTTTCGCACCGGTCGGCCGCCTTATCCAATCGAACGCACGCTGCTCACCACGGGTTTAGTGCAAGCCGGCATGGAGTCGCTATCGTTGGGCGGCAAGCGGTTGGAGACCCCGCGACTGGCCATTCGCTATCAGGCGCCGGCCGAGTCGCTGTTTTGGAGCAAATGAGGAAGCGCGAACGAAACGCGGATGTGTCGCTCGTTACTTTGGCGCTAGCCAGCCGAGCGACACTAGGAACCGGTCGGCCTCGGCGAGCGTTTTTTCCTTGGGTTCTCCGTTATTGAAGAATCCATGCTTGTGGCCGTCGAATCCGACGAGTTCGCAGCGATTGCCAAGCGACTTCATTTTAGCGGTGAACGCTTCCGCCGAAGCATACGGAACCGTGGTGTCTTCGCGGCCATGGAAGATGATCGTCGGCGGCGCGTTGCGAGCAACATGATGCGCCGGCGAGAGCCGCTCGGGCTTCGCGCCCAGCTTCTCCTCGGGAACTCGCACGCCAAAGCCACTGGCGTCGAAGCCTTCCATCGGCGCTAGGACGAGCGCCGGGTTGAACAACACGAGCGCGTTCGGTTCCGCGCTCACCGATCGATCCTCGGCGGGTTCATCGAAGTCGCGTATGAATGCCGTGGCGGCCGCCAAATGTCCGCCCGCCGAACCGCCACCCGCCGCGATCCGTTGGGGATCGATACCAAGCTGCTCGGCCCGCGATCGCACCCAGCGAATGGCCGACCGCGCGTCGGCGAGGCATTGCGTCGGCTTCACGCCCTGTCGACTTTCCACGCGGTAATCGGCGGTGATCGCGACCATCCCGCGGTCCGACAGGCGACGGCACTGCGTCTCGAATTGCTGAGGATTTCCCGAACGCCAACCACCGCCGAAGAAAAACACGATCGCCGGCGCTTTTCGCGGCGCTGCGGGACTAAAGATGTAAAGGTTGAGCTTCGTGTCTCCAACCGACTTGTAGACCTCTTCCCGGCAGCCAGCCATTCGCGGTGGATACGCGGCTTTCTTCTTCGCCGATTCTTGCGCAATCGCCGGGGTGCTCGAGAGTCCAACGACGACTGCGGCAACGGCGGCGACAGCGCCGATCGCGGTCATGGCGCGGATCGTGGTCAAGGCGGCTCCAACCGCGTTGACGACATTCCGGTTAGGCGATGTCATCGGCGATCTCGTTGGCGATATCAAAGTTGTGTTGGCGCAGCGAGTCGTCGCTCGGCGGTGCATACGAGTCCAGAGGAGCATGGAATGATATCCTAAGATTCGGGGAGGTGGTTCACGCGGTTTGAATCAACTCGCGCGGGATTCCAGATGATTGTGGAGACGCCACGCGAGAAGTGTAAGAGCGGTGGCTGGCTCGCGTGGGATTCCAGGCCGGTCGCGGCGAGCAATCCTGCGGCGTCGACTTGACCGCGGGCGACTCGCAGCGGCCACGGGGCGTGATGCACTTCCGACCGACAGAGTCGGCCACGCGGCGAAAGCGAGTAAAGGCAGTAACGCTCGGTGAGAAAATGTTCCAACGAACCGCGAGCGGCCAGGAATTCGGGGCCTGTCGGTGTGTACTCGGCGGTGAACTCGACGCGGACCGGTGATCGCGGGTCGGCTGACAGTCGCGGGCGGAGCGTTCGTGCGGGCCGGTCCGACCAAAACTGAAACGTGTCGCCCCGCGTTTTCATACGCATCTTCGCGCGATGATAGGGCAGGTCGAAGAGCCACCGCGCTGTATGCACGGCCAAGGTGTTCGACGCGTCAAGGCTGATAAACCAGACGCCCGGTCGGTCTTGGTAACGAACGTAAAGCCGTAGGTTGAGCTCCAGAAAAGCGGAAGTGCCGGGCACCGAGGGAAACGGCCAAACGCGGATTCCGGTCATGCGAAATGGAACGACTCCCACCCAGGACTGACCCTCGAAGGTGTCGATTTCCAGCGCGTTGGGCACAAGTGGCCGCAGCGCGTTGGGCGGCACCGGATAGTGCGCGAACAGCAAATCCAGCCAGTTTTGGGACAATCGCCAGTGGCTCGCCGGCATCGGCCAGGGGCGATGATCGATGGTGTGCAAGGCAGGATGCATAAAGCTACTCAGTGGAGCCTAGGAGATGGGCCTTCGGAACCGGAACCTGAACTAAGCAACTTCAAAATCAGCAAGACGTCACTCTCACCTTGTACGACGGACTTCCTAGTCCGTCGCTCCCGCACCTTGTACGACGGACTTCCTAGTCCGTCGCTCCCACGATTCGACGGACTGGAAGTCCGTCGTACAACGACTCGCACCACGGACTTCCAACCGATCGCTCTCACCTTGTACGACGGACTTCCTAGTCCGTCGCTCCCGCACCTCGTACGACGGACTTCCAGTCCGTCGCTCCCACTTTTCGACGGACTGGAAGTCCGTCGTACAAAGACTCGGACCACGGACTTCCAACTGATCGCTCCCACCTTGTACGACGGACTTCCAGTCCGTCGCTCCCGCACTTCGACGGACTGGAAGTCCGTCGTACCAGGTCGTACACGACCGGGAGCCACGCGAGTCGCAAACGGAACCGCCCCAACGCCACTTTTTACGCCGAATTGCCAGTCCGAAGCAACGCGTCTGACCGCGCCCCCTAGCCTATCAGGAATATCCCGCCGTTTTCGCACGCTTCTCTCAAACCGCACAATCGCCGCAACCGATAATCTTTGTCGCGGCCTGCGATGGTCGTGCAGCGGCTTGCGCCGCGCCCGTCGCCACTGGCGGAGGTAGTCCCAGGTTGTTACAGTGTGCGAGTTTACAACTTGGGGTAAGGAGCGAGGATGGGCGGCTTCCGCATGGGCGGCGAGCTCATTCCCGGTTTTTGACACTCACTTTGGTCTGGTTCGATTATGGCGAAGAAAGCGGG
>JBJTOW010000949.1:0-4564 GCA_046074805.1 Planctomycetota bacterium
GTGTCATGCACGGCGTAGTCGAACCCCGCCTGAATGCAGTACGAACCGACACGGCCACGTTTGTCGAGCGCCACAAATCCAACTTGCAGATCGCGCCACCCCGGATTCTTCGCGATCACCCGCTCGGTCGCCAAGCGGAAAGCTTCCGCCGGCAAGTGGCCTTGCCGCATCAGTTCGACGACCAGAAAGCGACCGACCGCGCGAATGACCGCCTCTCCCATACCAGTCGCCGTCGCACCGCCGACTTCGTTATCGACGTACAGTCCGGCTCCAATGATCGGCGAATCGCCAACGCGGCCCGGCAGTTTCCATGCCCATCCGCTCGTGGTGCAAGCGCCGGACAAGTTGCCGTGCGCATCGATCGCCACCATGCCAATCGTGTCATGATTCTCGCTATTGATTTTCGGACGCACCTCCTGGCCGCGAGTCTTTTTCCATTCCTCCCAGGCCTTGCGGGATTCCTCGGTCAGGAGGTTTTCCTGCGCGAATCCCTGCGATACGGCGAACTCCAAAGCTCCGCGTCCGACAAGCATCACATGCGGCGTCTTTTCCATCACGCGACGAGCCACGGAAATCGGATGCTTGATCCGTTCCAGGGCGGCCACGGCGCCGCAATTGCCCCGCTCGTCCATGATGCACGCATCGAGCGTCACCACGCCGTCGCGGTCCGGCAAGCCGCCATAGCCGACGCTGGTTACCCGTGGGTCGGCTTCACTCTCGCGAACTCCAGCCTCAACGGCGTCGAACGCGCGACCGCCACCGGCCAGGATCTTCCACGCAGCCGCATTCGCCGCCACTCCATGCCGCCAAGTGGAAATGACCACCGGGCGGCGACGGTCCCGGTCAGCGACCGGCGTGGCCGCCGCTCCTGGAAGCAGCGGTGACGTGGAATTGGCGAACATCGTGGACGTGGTCGTCACGGCAAGGAATTCACGGCGAGTGGACATGGCGGAATCACTTGGGTTGCGGCAGGAGAAGCAGCGCATTTTCGGCGAAAGTCGCCTCGCCGTCCTTGCCGTTCACACGGAATTGGACCTTGAGTTGCTTGACTTGGCCGGGGGCCGGATCGCCGCCCAGACCAGCGTTCGACACGCCGCCGTCGAGCAAGATCAAACGCGACTCGCCCACCTGCTTGCGAATAAGCGCCGTAACGTCTTTCCACGATGAACCGGCGCCATACTGGGCCTTCACGATCTCAACCTTCGCCTTTTCCATTCCGGCCTTGTTGAGCGTTTCGAGGACCTGCGGGCCGGCCGGTCCGAGCTTCTGCGCGATCGCGACCATGGCGGCGCGGGCGTCGTCTTTCAGATCGGCGCTGTCGCTGAGCCGCGAGGCCAATTGCAGCGTGCCGACGCTCGGATAGCGTTTGAGAATCTCCAGCACCATGCCACGTTCGGCCTTCGCGGAAGTCGCCGTCAGAATCCGCTGGCACATTTCCAACCGCTGTGCTTCGGGCATGACGAACTGCCGCGCGATCCGAATGTAACCCCGCAAGGCGCGTGTGCGGTATTTTTCGCCCGGAGCCGACTTGGACAACTCGAGCAGTACCGGGGCGGCGTCGATCGTCGACCACTCGCCAAGCAACCGAGTCGCGGCGTCTTGCAGCTTATCGTCGTTGCTCCTCGCCGCCGCATTGACCGCCGCCAAGGCGCGAGTGCCACCGACCGCGGCGATGACCGGCAGAAGCGACACTTTCGTGGCCCCATTGCCCGCCTCCATCGCTTCGGCGAGCGTCGCGGCGCAAGCCTCGCGATCCGGCATCCGCACGCACGCGGTTTGCAACGCCCGCAGCGCGATCGGTTCGTCCTCAGCCCGCTTCGGCTTGACAGCCGCCTTGACCAACAGCGGCAGCTTTTCAGGCGAAATCGTGTTGCCAAGAGCGGCCAAAGCGGCGGCGCGAACCGCGGCGGTGGGATGGTCCAGCGCGGCGATCAGCGTCGGACCAGCGTCGATACGCCGTTCACCAATCGCCTCGATCAAGACCGGGTAGCTCTTCGCGTCCGCCTTCGCCAGTCGGGCCACCAGCGCGTCATTCACCGTTGGGTCGGACAATTCGACCAACGCGGCCCGCGCGGCGGCGGAGATATCCGAGTCGGTATCAGCGGCGTTAGCCACCAGCGAGTCGAGGCACGTGGCATCGCCGACCTGTCCCAGCGAACGCAACGCGGCCACCCGCAATTCCTTCTTGCCGCTTTCAGCCGCTTGACGAATCGCTTTCAGCGCGACCGGCCCCGCTTGGTCGGCCAAGGCGAGCAACACGAGCGGCGCGCGGTCGGCGGACGCGCGTTCCAGTTCCGCCGCCAGCAGTTCGGCGATGGAAGCGTTTTCAATCTCGCGCACCACTTGCAGTCCCAGGCGGAAACGGGCCGTCTCCGTCGAACGCAGTTGCTCGGTGAGCAACGCCATGGCGGCGGCTCGCCGCGTTTCGGCGTCGGGCCCGGCAGCCAACCGCGCCAGGATCGCCCCCCGCGTGGCCTCCAAGCGACGCTGCGGCGGCACTTCGGCTTGACGCACCTCGTCGTAAAGCGCCGCCGCCTCCACCGCCTTCTTCCCAGCCAGCCGCTGTTCAGCGACAAGCACGCAGCCCTCGGCGATCGCCGTCCGCGCCGCGACGGGCGATTCAGCCGCCGTCAATGCGGCTCGCAACGCCTTGGACGCGTCTTCATTGCCGATGCGGCCGAGCGCAACCGCGGCGGCGGCGGCGGCATCCGGCGCGGCCTTCGCCTTCGCGACATAGCCCGCCAACAGTTCCACTGCTCCGGAATCGCGACGGACGCCAATCGAGTTCAGCGTTCCGATGAGCAAATCGCCCTCCAGCGGTTCCGCCGCCTTACGCAACGCTTCGTCGATCGCCGAGCCGGGAATCGCTTCCAACGCGATCCGCGCCCACGAAGCCAGTTGCGGATCGGCCAACAGCTTCGCCAGGGCCGCAGCCGAAGCCTCGCTGCCATGCACCGCCAACTGCTTGCAAGCGATCGCCTTGTCGGCGGGCGTCGCGGCGCTGGCCAAGACAGCCAACAATTCGGCCTCCTTGCTCTGTTTTTCCTGAGCGACCACGGACGGAGCGTAAACCGACGCTGGGAAGTTCAGCGGGGCAAGGCCGGCCGGACCGGCGGTAATCGACAGAGTCGCCACCGACCAAGCGGCCACTCGCCGCAATTTGGATCGAAAGATAACGGACCGCGAACCAGCAACGCCTAAACTGGCGACGCCTGAAGCAGCGACGTCTGAGGCAGCGACGCCTGAACTAAGCCCACCTGGCACCTGGCGGAGACGAGGACGTGATCGAGAACTAAAGAAGACGGTCATGTATCGGGTTCCTGAACATAGTTCTTGTGGATTGAGGGGAGAACGCGACGTTTGAAGCAGTGCCCAGCGAGGATAACCCTGACCGCATTTAAAGCGTGGGAAACGCGGCCACTGCCGTGACGAACGTGACTACAGGCGCCAAGGCTCACGGAGCGCTTCGCCCAGAAGCCGGTTGGCTTGGTCGTCGCCAGGGAAGGTGTTGGTCGCGTTGTCGAACTTCACTTGCCGGTTCAGGTAGAGCGCGATGTTGGCGGCGTGGCACGCGATGTGGGCGTTGCACGCGGCGTCGGCGTTGCCCTTGGGCTGACGCCGCGACTTCACGCAATCGAGGAAATCGCGCACGTGGTAGGTCGCCGGATAGCCGCCGATTTCGGCGACGGAGCGGCCGGCGAGCAACTCGGGGGAGCTGAGCACGAACTTGCCGCTATCGCCCGTTTCGATCCAACCGCTTTCGCCCTCGAAGCGGACGGGGCACGAACCAAGCGGGATCCAGCCCTTTTCGCGATAGATCAATTGGACGCCGCTCTCGTAGCGAGCTACCAATTCGCCATTGGCCGGCGGATTGTATTCCACGGGCGGAAGGCAATCGTTGACGGCCCACTGGCAGAGGTCGACGCAGTGCGAGCCCCATTCGAGCACTCCGCCGCCGACTAAACCGCCACCCTTTTCAAAGTTGAAACCGTCGAGCAGCTTGGGATTGAAAGGACGCCAAGCGGCCGGTCCGAGATACAGGTTCCAATCGACGACATCCTTGGGCGGCTCGGTCTCCAACGGCAGCCAACCGCTGGTCATCGCCTGCATACCGGCCGGATGCGCGCAGACCTTGGTGAGCTTGCCGAGCTTTCCGGTGCGGGCGAGCTCGCAAGCGAAGGCGAAATGCGGCAAATTGCGCCGCTGGGTTCCAGCCTGGAAGATGCGCCCCGTGCGCCGCATCGTCTCCTTCAGGATCAAGCTCTGCGCGATATTTTTCGTGCAGGGTTTTTCACAGTACATATCTTTACCGGCCTTCGCGGCGTACATGGCGGCCGCGCCGTGCCAATTGGGACCGGTCGCGATCAGCACCGCGTCGATATCGGAGCGGTCGAGCAACTCGCGGAAGTCGCGATACGTCTGGCAGTCTTGGTTGCCGTGATGTTGGTCGGCGATCTTTTTCACCGCGGTGCGGCGCGATTGCTTGACGTCGCACACGGCGACGAATTGCACATCCTTTTGTTCGAGGAAGCACCCGAGATCGTACGTGCCGCGGTTGCCGATG
>JBJTOW010000950.1:0-4655 GCA_046074805.1 Planctomycetota bacterium
CGAAAAGGACAACGTCAACTACTTGGCCGGCTTCCGCGAGATTGGCGTCCGCAGCGAATTCACCGACGGCCGCGACATGCCGCGCCTGCTGGTGCAATCCGTGGAATTCGAAGGACCGCTCTACGACGCTTGGCCACCCGCCTCGCATCGCGAGATTTTCGCGCAAGACAACGCGGGAGCCGCCGCGGCCGGACCTAACGCAACTGCCGCCCACGCAACTGCCGCCAACGCAACTGCCGCCAACACAGCCGGCCCCAACCCTGCCGCGGCCGCGCCTGCCGCGCCTGCCGCGGCGGCGAGCGAGTCGCGAGAGGAGGCCGCGAGGGTGATTCGGCGCTTCGCAACCCGCGCTTTCCGGCGGCCGGTGTCCGACGCCGAAGCCGCCGCGTTGCTCGCCGTCTTCGATCGCTCGAGAGCCGACAACGCGTCATTCGCCCGCGCGGTGCAAGATTCGCTGCTGGTGACGCTGACGTCGCCACAATTCCTGTTTCTGATCGAGAACAGCGCGACGCCGGCCGCCGAACCGCTCGACGATTACGAACTGGCGGCGAAGCTCGCCTATTTTCTCTGGAACGGTCCGCCCGACGCGCGGCTGCTTCACTTGGCCGCCGCCGGACGGCTGCGAACCGAACTGGCCGCCGAGACCAACCGGATGGTCGCGGACCCGCGTTTCAGCCGCGCGATGGACGAGTTCGCGACGCAATGGCTGTCATTGGAAAAGTTCGCCGTTCTTGAGCCCGATCGCGGACGCTTTCCCCGGATGCGTCGCGACACGCGAACGCAGTTGCGGCAAGAGCCGGTTCGATTCGTCGAGCATTTGCTGCGCGAGAACCTTCCGGCGAGCAATCTGATCGCGTCCGACTTCGTTTTGGCGAACGAGGTCGTGGCGAGCTTTTACGATTTGGGGGACAAGACCGATAGCGGATTCCGGTTCGTGCCGATCGCGCACGGCCGTCCCGAACTTGGCGGAGTGCTATCCCAGGCGGCCATCATGGCCGGTCTGTCGGACGGCCGGGAACCGAACGCGATCAAACGCGGGGCGTGGCTGGCGCGGAAGATCGTCGCCGAGCCTCCCGACGATCCGCCGCCCAACGTGCCGGCCCTCAAGGAGGAAACCAAGAACGCGCCGCTGCGGTTGCGGCTCGAGCAGCACCGGAACCAGCCAGGATGCGCCCAGTGCCACTCGAAGATCGATCCGTGGGGCATCCCGCTCTAGGAGATCGATGCCGGCGGGCGGCTGCGGTCGGGGCCGGTCGATGGCCGATCGCGGCTTCCCGATGGCGCCGAGGTGGCGAACTTCGCCGAGCTGCGAAAGCATCTCGCCGGCCCGCGGCTCGACCAAGTCGCCTTCAGCGTGCTCGTGCATCTGGCGACCTACGCGAACGGGCGCAGTCTCAGTTATCACGAAATGGAGTTTTTGAAGCGGGATGCGGTCAAGCTGCGAGCGGACGGCTACCGAATGCGGGATATGTTACAGTACGTCGTCGCTAGTCCGATGTTCCTTGAAAAGTAGCGGGAAGGTCCTCATGAATCACGCGACAGATGCTCGACCAGTTCGTTCCGTTCGCTTGGATCGCCGGGCTTTTCTGCGGGGCGTGGGCGGAGTGGCTGTGGCGCTGCCGGTCCTGGACGCGATGGGCGCCGAGGTGTCCGAGCGGATTCCGCGTCGCTTTTGCGCTTTGTACACAGCCAACGGCATGTCGCTGCCGCGGTCGGAACACGGCATCGACGAATGGAGTTGGTTCCCGACGCGGCAGGAAAACGGCCAGTTCGTGTTCGGCAAATCGACGGAACCGCTGAGTCCGTTCCGGCAACAGTTGAGCTTCCTGGGCGGGCTGTACCATCCGAGCGGTCCCAAGGCCGACCCGCATGTCTGCTCGGACATGTGGCTCACCGGCGCCCCGCTGCACAACCCCAAGCCCGGCGCCTACAACAGCGTCGGCTTGGATCAAGTTGTCGCGCAGCACACCAAGCAGCACTGCCGCCAGCCGTCGCTCGTCCTGTCGATCGACGCCGGCACCGGTTTTCTTTCGCGCACTGGAACCATCTCCTACAGCTTGGACGGGCGGCCGATCCCGGCGGAAAACAGTCCGCGCCGCGTCTTCGACCGCCTGTTTCGAGTGGAACGCGGTTCGCTGTTGGCGGAGCGTGTGGAATTGAAGCGGCGGATCAAACTGGTCGACGCGGTGGTGGAAAGTGCCAAGGCGCTCAACCAACAACTGGGCCAATCCGATCGCGATCGGCTGGAGCAATACCTGACGTCGCTCAATGAAGTCGAGTCGCGCTTGGTCGCGTCGGAGCGTTGGATCGATGTGCCGATCAAGGAACAAGATCGTTCGCATCTCAATCTCGAAGCGAACAGTGAAGGTGAACCGGCCGAGTACTACCGCAACATGTTCGACTTGGTGGCGTTGGCCTTTGATGCCGACATTACCCGCTCCGTCGCCTTCATGCTCAATCGCGAAGACGGCATGGGTGTCAGCGACACGTTCCCGCTGAAGTTGGGACTAAAGCGGACGCATCACAGCTTGTCGCATGCGGGCGATAAAGAAGGCCAGCTGGCGTTCGCCAAGTACGACTTGTTCCTCAGCGAACAGCTCGCCCAGTTCTTCCAGCGACTGCAAGGCTACCGCGATCGCCAGGGCAGCGTGCTCGACAACACCATCGTGCTGTATGGCAGCGGCGCTAGCACCACGCACAATCCGCGCAATTTGCCGACGTTGGTCGCGGGTGGCAACAACCTGGGACTGCGCCATGGCCAGTATTGGCGGAAGGGGGAGACGCGGATGAGCAACCTGTTCCTGAGCATCCTGCATGCCCTCGAAATCCCCCAAGACTCGTTCGCCGACAGCACCGGAACACTCAGCGGTCCGATCTTCGAGGCGGTATAGCTTGAGGCTGGAGGCCGGAGGCTGGAGACCGCAGGGGGTGATTTTTGAAGGTTTTTGGTGCGTTGTCCGTTTTGAAATTCTGGGTACGACGGACTTCCTAGTCCGTCGCAGCACTTGCTAAACGAACGTTTGGGGTGTTGGTTCCACCGACTGTTTGCCTAATTGTCAGCTCTGCCAAAGCACAAATTTCGCAATGTGGAAGATGCGAATCATCCTCGTCGCGAATGTGGCAAAAGCATGTAGCCCCATGCTTCAGCATGGGGTCGCGGCTGAAAACTGAAAACTGAAAACTGAAAACTGAAAACTCGTACCCCCCACCTCCCCATGCCCTCCCCAACCCCTCGCTCCGCAATCTCCGTTTTGGCCGCGACCATTCTCTTGCTGGCGCCGGGGATCAGCCTTGGGCAGCCGGCGCCCGATTGGGTGCGAGTGACGGAGAAGGCCGAGTGGCAACCGCGGGATTCGAGCGGCGAGGTGGTGTTTCGGGATCAGCTGTGGCTATTCGGTGGCTGGTTTGATTCGTTCCATGCGCCGCCGCGGGATGTGTGGAGTTCGAAGGATGGCAAGAGTTGGCGGAAAGTGACGGCGGAGGCGCCGTGGAAACACAGCGATCTGCCGATGACGCTGACGTTTCGCGACCGAATGTGGTTTTTGGGTGGCTGGTACAACGGAAGGTTGCCGGGCCACAGTGCGAGTAGCGCGGTGTGGAGCTCGGCGGATGGCGAGCAGTGGGATTTGGCGACGGAGAAGGCCGGCTGGACGCCGCGAATCGCCGCTGGCGCGGCGGTGTTCAAGGACCGCATGTGGATCTTGGGCGGCACCGAGAATTATTACTTCGGCGACGACTCCAGTTTGCGCAACGATGTTTGGTCATCGGCCGACGGGAAAAGCTGGAAGCAGGAAACGGCGAAAGCCCCATGGTCGCCACGGGCCTATCATGCGTCGGTCGCCCATGACGGCCGGTTATGGGTGCTGGGCGGCGGCAACTACGTGCCGAAGTACCACGCGGTGAACGATGTCTGGTCCTCGACCGACGGGGCCAACTGGGAGCAGTCCACGGCCGCCGCGCCGTGGTCGCCGCGACTATGGTTCTCGTCGGTCGTCTATCGCAACCGAATTTGGGTGCTGGGCGGCTGGTCGAACCAACCTTCGCGGAATTGGGGCGACGTTTGGTACTCGAAGGACGGGAAGCATTGGAAACAATACCCGGCCAAAATCTGCTGGAAGGAACGCCACGAGCACTCCGCCTATGTGTTCCAGGACAAGATCTGGGTCGCGGGCGGCCATGCCCAGCCGCTGAGCAGCGAGGTCTGGTCGCTGGAAGTGCCGGAGAGCTGGTTCCAGGACTGAGTTGGTTCTGGTCCTGAGTTGCTGCCAGGACCGGGCTGGTTTGTGGACTGGGCGGCCGTTTGTTCACGGGAGGATCATCGGATGTCGCGTTGTCGGATCGTGGCGTTGTTGCTGCTCGGGCACGTGGTAGCCTGGACCGTGCCGCAGACGCTGGCTGCCGATTTTCGCGCGGGCGCGGCGATCGTCGATGTGACGCCCGTCGAGTTTCCGGTGTTGGTCAATGGCGGCATGTTGTCGAACTCGGGCACGAAGGTGAAGACGCCGCTGAACGTGCGCGCGATTGTGCTCGATGACGGACGCGAACGGCTGGGGATCGCGGTGGTCGATAGCTGCATGGTGCCGCGCGAACTGTGCGACGAGATCAAGCAGTTGACCGCCGCCCGCACGAAGCTGCGTCCGGACCGCATTCTGATT
>JBJTOW010000951.1:0-4247 GCA_046074805.1 Planctomycetota bacterium
CGCCCATTCGGTCGACGAGGCGATAGCCATCGCCACCACCGTCGGCGACACGGAGCCGTTCGTGATCGGCGGCGCCGAAATCTACGCCTTGTTCCTGCCGCTGGTGCGAAAGCTCTACCTAACTCGCGTGCTCGCCCAGGTCGCCGGAGATACGCGGTTCGAACTGCCGCCGCTCGATGCATGGCGGCTCGTGTCGCGCACCGAATTCCCGGCGGACGCGAACAACGAGTTTCCGCACCTCGATGAAGTCTGGGATCGGCGCGAACGACTCGGGGGGACGACGGACGAGCTTCCGAGCGGGCACGGCGACGGTCCGCGAGCGTCCGGAGCGGGATGATGGCCGACTTGCCTCGCTCGCTTCGCAACGCAAAGAATTACTTGGCTCGCCGTGTGAACTTCGCGATCCAAGCTTGGTCTCGCCAAGCCCATCGCCATCCCTGGACGACAAGCTGCCTCTGCATGGCGGCGTTTCTAGCCGTCGTCGGCGCGTTTGGTTGGACCTGGACAAGTTGGCGATGGCGGAGTGCTCGTTTGGCTTTCGAACTTGAGCGTCTCGAGTTGCGCGAAGCGATCGAGGACGCGCGGACCGCCGCCTTCGTCGAATCGCAACACAGGCTATTGGCCGCGGTCAACGAAACCTGGGACGAATCGGCCGCGAATGACACCGCGCGCCGCGTTGTGCTCGACCAAGCGGAAGCTGATTTGCGTCGTGAAATCGATACCGCCACGCAGCGCCCACGCGGCGTGCTGGCGGCGGAAAGGGTGCGTGTTGAACTGGCTCGCCTGGTGTGGCGCGAACGCCGCCAACCTGCGGAGGCCGAGCGAATCTACGCGGCGAGCATCGAACGCTTGACGAGCGTAACCGTGACCTCCGCCCAGTCAGAGGATCGCGACCGACTGCTGCAGGCCGCTTTTCATGGACGCTTCCATACCGTCATGGAATCGCGTGGCGGCTTCGAGTTATCGACCTGCCTGACGGCCTGGGCGGAACACCTCGAGGCGGCGCTCGAACGGTACCGGGGCGCGCCGTGGGTGGGCCATGCATGGACGCGATTCGCTATCGCCCAAGGTCTGTTGGCTGAATCCCGCGCGACTGCGGGTGATGATGAGGCGCAACGCCAGTATCGAGCAGCGGTCGCTAGCCCGCCCGTGTCGATTCGTCACGGCGACTCGCAACGGCGACTGCCGCCGCATTCCATCCATCGCGCTACATGGTCCGCTAGTTGGTTGCCAACTCCGTCCGCTGAAAGCGAGCCGACTGTCGATGCAAGCACACGCGGCCCGGCCGGTGGCCATCCAACGACGGTCGGGGCCGAACGTTTGTTCTTCGACGATTGGTTGGAGGACCGCTGCGAGGCGTTTGCGCGGCTGGCCCGCGCCGAGTTTTTGGCGGGAGACTTTGAGGCGGCTGTCGGACTGCAACGCGAGACGGTCGCCGCTCGTTCGGAATTGCGAACCCGCGCCGCCACCCGTCGCCGTCGTTGGCTACATCTTCGCGAATCGTTCACTCTAGGAGTGTTTCTCAAGGCGGCTGGCGAATTGTCGTCGAGCCGCTTGACGCTGGAGGCGACGCTCAAAGACGCCTTGAGCCTCGTGAATGAGTGCCCCGAATGGCCCGCGCCGCGCGCTTTGTGCCGCGAGACTCGCGACTCGCTCGCGATCGCCTATCAGGCGGGCGGCGAAGAATCGCGGGCGCTCGATCTCCTGCTGTCCGCGACCATCGCTCTATCGGCGCTGCGGCTGGATCGCGAACCATTGGCCGCGCTCGACGACCAGGCGGTCATTCGTGAAGAACTGGGAAAGGCGCACTCGGCGGCGGGACGGAAAAGCCTCGCCTGGCGGAATTTCGTCGAGTCGCTGACACTGCGGGACGCGATTTGGCGCCGCGAGCCGCACGACGAGTCGTCGCTGTCGAGGCTGCTCCAAGCCGCTCAAATAACCTGGGAACTCGCTGTCACACCGGCCGAGTGGCGGGAATCGCTGAACGCGGTCGAGCCTCTGCTCGATCGCCTCGATCCGGACCGCGTTTCAGTTCACGAGTCGAAGGCCGTTCAGGCGGCGCTGGGCCAACTGCATCTGATGCGCGGCTCGGCGCTGCAAACGCTCAACGGCGATAGCGAGGCGCGCGAAGAACTTGTGGCTCTCATCCGTGATTCGTTCTCGCGGGCCCGTGAACTGCTCGCCAACGCCGGTAAACTGCCGCCGGAAAAGACCCGCGACATCGATGGCCGCATTCGAGCCTGTGAGGCGGTGCTCAAAAAGCTGCGCAAGCAATAAGCCGCTTTCGCTGGAAGGCGATTCGCTGGAAGGCGCAGCCGCGTCGCTAGCGTTTCATTCACTCCTGCATTGCGGCGTTCGACGGACTTCTTGGACCGTCGTGCCCAGAGAGGTAAGCGAGGACAAATCGCTAACGTTGAAAGTCGCTGAGAAACTTCAAGGCCCAGATCGTGAGCAAGACGACGCCGACGTTGAGCGTCAAGCCGATGACGGCGACTCCCACGGTGTCGCTCGCCTTGCGCCGATAACCGCCCACGATGCCAGCGATCGCGAGCATCACGCCGAGCGCTAACAAACCGCTGGTGAATACGCTCACCGACCAACTTAGCCAGTTCGCGCCAGTCCATCCCATCGACATCGACAATCGGTTCATCAGCCAATTGCTGACGAAACAGACGAGCACCGCGATGATCGAACAGCGGGCCGCCAAATGTGACGCGGGCATGCGGGTGGACGCGACTTCTTCGCTCATTGCCCCGGTTCCTTCCGCACTGGGTCGTGGGACGACCTGCTTGGCTGGCTCATCAATGAGTGGAAGGGATGCGTGGCGGTCGAGCCATTCGTTGGTCCATTCCAAGCTGGTCGCGATATGGGCAGATCAGCGTCCATTGGTTTCGAATTGGACAACCAGAGTTGGCTCAGATCGGGCCGATCGACCAAGACAGCGTCGATCAGCGGATCGCGCGATGACTCCTTCATGCGGTAGCCCAGGAAAAAGACGGCGAGGCTGGCCAGCAAGAGAACCTTGGCGGCTCCGTGGAGCAAATCGCCGAGGTTTTCAAATCTTGATGCCCCGCCACTCAGGATGCAGGCGGCAACAAACGCGATAACAAGCCCGGAAACGCCCAGGAACCCGCCTAGCCAGAAGGCGACTCCCAGCGACCGTGATGCCCGAATGGCGGCGCGTTCGGCCACCGCCTCTGCTTCGTTCTCCGGCGTGATATCCAGAGGGTGTATCGCCATGGCGAACTCCATGGTTGGAATGCGACAAGAGACGGCCCGATCAACGATTGGCGGACAGGTGGGCCGATTCACGAAACCCGGGCACGGCCGCTAATCCACCACGGGTGTTCAGGATACCGCATCCCGACTTACAAGTCCGCGCCTATCGCGGCGATTCGCCTTGTCCGGCCGCCTTTCGCAAGCGGTCCGCCAACGCCGCTCCAAGGCCCGCCTCGCCCGGTAATTCCACCAACGCGAGGTCGCAAGCCTGGGTGTCGACCGAACGCAGGCCGACGTAGAGCCGCCGCGCCGCCTCTTCCAAGTCGCTGGATAGTGGAATGTGAACCAACCGTTCGGCCAGCCCTTGTAGACGCTCCACCGCTAGTTCCGCCGGAAGCGAATCGACCAGCACCGCGACCCGCAACCCGGCTGTCAGCGCGGCGACAGCTCGTGGACCAAGCGTGCCGGGCGAGGCCAACTCGACCCGCGCCTCCGGCGCGTAATGGCTGGCCATTCGTCCAGGGGCACGCGGCGAGTCGCCCCGCGGACGCGTGGGAACCACTCCCAACCGCTCCGCGATCGCCTCCGCCGTGATCGCGCCCGGACGTAAGATGCTTGGCACGTCGCCTGTCGCGTCCACGATGGTCGACTCGAGCCCCACTTGGCACGGGCCGCCGTCGAGCACCACGTCGACGCTGCGGCCGAGTTCTCGCAATACGTCGGCCGCCGTCGTGGGACTCACCCGCCCAAACCGATTCGCCGACGGAGCCGCCAGTCCGCCACCAAAAGCTCGCAAGAGCCGTAAGGCAACGGGATGACCGGGAATCCTTAAACCAACCGAGTTCAGCCCGCCTGTGACCACATCCAAGACGTTCGCGCGCCGCCGCAAAATCAACGTCATCGGCCCCGGCCAAAACGCCTTGGCGAGCCGCCAAGCGTAAGACGGAATCGCGTCGGCCCAAACTTCGATCGCCGCCGCGTCCGACAAATGCACAATCAGTGGGTGATCCGCCGGCCGTCCCTTGGCG
>JBJTOW010000952.1:0-8806 GCA_046074805.1 Planctomycetota bacterium
GGGCCCATTTCGTCGAGCAGTTGCTTGGTCCCGCGGGGCGGGGCGGCCGGGTCGTGCGCGGGGATGGGCGCGGGCTTGCACTCGTCCGGGATGACGCGCCCCTTCACCTCGGGATTGCCGTTGACGTTGACCTCGGCGAGATAGGTGAGCAGGCGGGTGGCGCGGTCCTTGCGGGCCGAGAACTTGAAGAGCTCGGGCGTTTCGGCGAGCCAGTTGGTGGTGACGGTGCCGTTCTGGAAAGCCGGGTGGTTGACCACGTTTTCGACGAACGGGATGTTGGTCTTGACGCCGCGGATGCGGAACTCGCGGAGGGCGCGGTCCATGCGGCTGCAGGCCTCGGGGAAGGTGCGGCCCCAGCTGGTCACCTTGACGAGGAGCGAATCGTAGAAGGGCGTGATGACCGCGCCGCCGTAGGCGCTGGCGCCGTCGAGGCGGATGCCGAAGCCGGCGGGGGAGCGGTAGGTCTGGATCTTGCCGTAGTCGGGCAGGAAGTTATTGGCCGGGTCTTCGGTGGTGACGCGGCACTGCAGGGCGGTGCCGTGCATCAAAGGGAGCACGTGGGAAGGTGGCGTTCGTGTCCCGACGATCGCTCGCTGGCCCGGCAAAATCGCCGCCGGCAGCCGCTGCGACGCCGTGGCTGGCACCATCGACATCCTTCCCACCTTCGTGACGCTAGCCGGTGCCCAAGTGCCCGCGGAACCCGTTATCGACGGTCGCGACATTTCCGGCCTGCTCACCGGCCGCGCCACCGAATCGACACGCGAAGCCCATTACTATTTCAGTGGCAATCAACTTCAGGCGGTGCGGCAGGGCCCCTGGAAACTCGCGGTCGCCTCGCAGCCCGAGACCATGGGCCGGGGCGTGGCCGCTGACGCCAACCGTAATCCACGACTTTACAATTTGGACGAGGAGATCGGCGAGCAAACCGATCTGTCCGCCAAACACCCCGAGATCGTGCTCCGCTTGCAAGCGTTGGCCGAGAAGATGCGAGCCGCGATCGGCGGCGACTCGCCCACCGCCCGCCGCCCACCCGGGCTCGTCGATAACCCGCGAACTCTCTACCCATCCGAGCCACCCGCCGCCAAACCACCCGCCACCAAACCGGCTGACGCGAAACGGCCTGGCGCGAAACGGCCTGGCGCGAAACCAACGCGTCCAACACCGCCCGCCGACAAACCGACTGGTGCCTAACGGGCTGATGCTTCGTGGCCGAAGCCTAGCCGAAGCTACGCGCCGGCGCCGCGGAGCCAAAAGCCGCCGTCGACGAGTAGTGATGTGCCGGTGATGTAATCGGCGTCGCTTGAGCACAGGAAGGCGGCCGCTTTGCCGATGTCGGTGGGCAATCCGAGGCGGCCCCAAGGCAACTGCGACGCATTTTCGGCGATGTACTGATCGCCAAAGGTCTCATGCTCGCCCGGCGTATCGATCCAACCGGGCTCGATCACGTTCACATTGATCCGATGCTTGGCAAGCTCCGCGGCGATAGTGAACGCCATGTGGTTAAGTCCCGCTTTGCCGGCGTTGTAGGCGGCGCTCCGCACATAGGGCACTCGCGATTGAACGCTGGAAATGAACACGATCTTGCCGCCGCCTCCCCGTTCCACCATGTGGCGGGCGACGACTTGGCTCATGTAGAAGCCGCCGTTGAGCGTGCCGCGAACCACTTGATCGAACAGCGTTGGCGGACAGTCGAGGAAGTCGCTGCGGCGGGAAAACGCCGGGTTGCTGACGAGTATGTCGAGTCCCCCGAGAGCATCGATCGCCTGCCGGGCGACAGCGGCGCACGACACCGGTTCAAAGACATCGCCGGCCACGAAATGCGCCTGTCGTCCGTTGGCGCGGATGGCGTCGAGCGTTTCGCGGGCGGCATCCGTCAGTTCGCGATCATTCACCGCGACGTTGGCGCCAGCTCGCGCTAGTTCCACGGCGCAGCCCGCGCCGATGCCGCGCCCAGCGCCCGTGACGAGCGCCCGTTTACCTGACAAATCGATGGCCATGATGCTGGATTTCCTAGAAAACCAAAGCCGCAGAGACACTATCGCTTTTTCAACTCTTCACTTTCGGGGTACGACGGACCTCTCAGTCCGTCGCAAGGCTCGCCACGCGAACGACTTGGAAGTCCCATTTGCCGAGCGACTTACCCGACAACTGCCTTGGACGATGCGAATCTTACGTGTCCCGCCGCTTCGGTAAAAGCCAGACCGACAGACCGGCTTGCCACATCAAATGAGGTAGCCACGGCGGATGGATTCTGCTAGTAGCCGATCTGGTTTGTCGTTGTCGTTAGGCACTTCTTCAGCGTGATCGATCCTCGGAGTTCTTGGGATGCCGCTTTTGCCCATGAAAATGTTCGCGCCGGTCTTCGAGCCCCTACGTGGAAAGATGGTCGGGTTCATCCGTCCCATCGGAAATGTGGGTGATGACCTGATCGCGATGGCCACCCACCAGTTGTTCGATAAGTTTGCCATCCGTTGGCGCGAGGTCACGCCAGACGATTGCGCGGACTGCGACGAGTTGGCGTTTGGAGGTGGCGGCAATATGGGCAGCATGTATCAAAACAACTGGGATCTGCGCACCCGTTGTCTCGAAACCGGACTGCCGGTGACGATCCTCCCGCAATCGTTCACGACGGCGGAAGAGCGGGAATTCCATCGGGTTTACGTGCGCGAACGTGAAAGCCAGAAACTGTGCCCGACCGGAATCCTGGCGCCCGACTTGGCATTGGGTTTGGAATACACAACCAGAACCCGGCCGCGCGTTGACCTGGGCGTTTTCCTGCGGCGTGATCGGGAAACGGCCCAAGGCTCGTGGTTCCGATGGCGGCGAAAAGATCCAGCCCGCATGTGTGACTCGGTAAGCGAATACCTGGAGTTAGCCGCCCAGCATTCGCGGATCATCACCGACCGGTTGCACTTCGCGATCTGTGGCCTTACCGTCGGACGCCAAGTCGCCTTGCTCGGCAATTCCTACCACAAGAATCGTAGCCTCTACGAGACATGGCTCAAACCGCTCGGTTGCCGTTTCGCCACCTCGCCGTCTGAGGCCCTGCGAAACTGGGATCAAGCCGATTCCGGCGAATGGGGCGAGCAACGTCGGGCGGCATGACGCGGTCGCAGCCGTACGATGGACGTGCCGTCTGTCGCACATACACTCCGACGGACTGGAATCATGCGAGAGCCGCTACCCATCGACCATGTTTTGCCTCAACTGGTCGAGTCGCTCCGGGAAGCCGGAGGCGTAGTGCTGCAGGCCCCGACGGGAGCGGGAAAGACAACCCGCGTTCCCGTGGCGCTCTGGCAGGCCGGATTGTCGGGCGAGCGTCAAATTGTGATGCTCGAACCACGGCGGATCGCCGCCCGCGCCGCCGCTCGACGGATGGCGGCCGAATTGGGCGTCGAATTGGGCCGCGAGGTTGGCTTTCAGGTCCGGTTCGAACGCTGCGCCGGTCCCGACACGCGAATCCTTGTCGTGACCGAAGGCGTGCTCCTACGCATGTTGCACGACGATCCGTTCCTTGAAACGGTCGGTATCGTCGTGTTCGATGAATTCCATGAACGCAGTCTCGACGTCGATCTTGGCCTCGGAATGACGCGGTTGTTACGACGCACGGTCCGGCCCGATCTGCGAGTCGTGGTGATGTCCGCGACGCTCGCCGGCGAGTCGGTCGCGCGGTACCTGGACAACTGCCCGCTGGTCACCAGCGAGGGCCGGTTGTTTCCGGTCGACATTGAATACATGGCACGGGAAGCGCGGCAGCCTTGGCCGGAAGTGATCACACGAGCGCTTTGGCGGTTGCTTCCCCGCACTCCGGGCGACGTCCTGGTATTTCTCCCCGGCGTGGGGGAGATCCACCAGACCGCACGGCACCTCGCGGATCTCGCGCGTCGCGAACAGTTCGACATCGCGCCACTCTACGGCGATCTGCCGGCCGACCAACAGGACGCGGTTCTCAATCCGGGGCCACGTCGCCGAGTGATCCTGGCGACGAATGTGGCCGAAACCTCGGTCACCGTCCCCGGCGTCACCGGCGTGATCGACACCGGACAGGCCCGCATCTTGGCGTTCGATCCGGCCGTGGGGCTCGATCGGTTGGAATTGGCGGCGATCTCTCAAGCGTCGGCCGATCAACGGGCGGGCCGAGCGGGCCGACTTCAACCCGGCCACTGCGTGCGGCTCTGGAGCGGCTCGCAGCATGGCGCGCGTCCCGCCCATAACGAACCGGAGGTGCAGAGAGTCGACTTGGCCGGCGCCGTGCTGCAACTGCATTCGCTGGGCGAAGCCGATATTCTCGCCTTTCCGTGGTTCGAACCGCCCCGAGCCGCCGCCGCTCGCAAAGCGACGGAATTGCTTGAACAGATCGGCGCCCTGCGCGACGGACAACTCACACCGACCGGTCGCTTACTGGCACGGCTGCCGGTGCATCCCCGTATCGGTCGGCTGCTGTTGGAAGGCCATAACGCCCATTGCCTGGATCGAATCGCGCTGGCCGCCGCCCTTCTGTCGGAACGCGACCCGTTCGGCCGCGGTCCCAGTGGTGGTAGTAGCGGCTCGGGCGGTCGAAGCGCCGCTGGCCCAGTCGGTCCCGCACGGGCCTCCACTCGTTCTGACCTACTCGAACGCGTGGAAGCGATCGAGGAGCATCTTGACAGTGGACGCGCCGACTTTCCGCTCGGAAGCCTGTCGCGTGGAGCCGTTCGGAGCATCGTTCAAGCCCGCGACCAACTCGCCAGGATCGTCCGGTCCGCGCTGCGCCGATCCCATCCGGGCACCGCGTTGGCGGCGCCACAGGCGCCGAGCGGTTCCCGCGACGAAGCATTTTTGCGAGCGGTCTTCGCCGCTTTTCCGGATCGGCTAGCGTGCCGGCGCGAACCACATAGCCCACGTGCTCTGATGACGGGCGGTCGCGGCGTTAGGCTCGATCCGGCCAGTGGCGTCCATCAGGCCGAACTGTTCGTGTGTGTTTCGTTGGACGCTGGACAAGGCGAGTCGCGGGTACGGATCGCCTCGGCGGTGGAACGCGACTGGTTGCCGCGCGACGGATTCACGACCGCCATCGATGTGGTTTTCGAGGAGGCCACCGGTCGACTTTCCGCTCGTCGCCGCGTGCGTTACGCCGACTTGGTATTGGATGAATCGCCGGCCTCGCTGCCCTCGGGAGAAGCCGCAGCGGAGACGCTCGCCGCCGCCGCCGCAACCCGGTTGCCGCAAGTGTTGCCAACGGCGGACAGCGACGCCGGAAAATTCCTCGCCCGAGCGCGCTGTCTCCGCGAGTGGATGCCGGAACTGGAGTTGCCTCCGCTTGGCGATTCCGACCTTGTTCCGCTCCTCCCGTGGGTCTGCGCGGGTTGCCGGTCGCTGTCCGAGGTTCGCGACGCCGATTGGCAGTCGGCGATCGCCAGCCTGCTGACGCCCGCGCAGCAACAGGCCGTAAGACGAGAAGCCCCCGAGCGAATCGCGGTTCCAAGCGGCAGCCACATCTCGCTGGTCTACGAACAGGGCCGCCCACCCGTGCTCGCAGTCCGCATCCAGGAAGTGTTTGGACTCCGCGATACCCCAAGGATCGCCGGCGGCCGAGTTCGTGTGCTGATGCATCTGCTCGGCCCAAACTACCGACCACAACAAGTTACGGATGACTTGGCGAGCTTTTGGGGATTCGCCTACCTGGAAATCCGCAAGGAGCTTCGCCGCCGCTACCCAAAACACGCGTGGCCGGACGACCCAGCGACCGCGACCCCGGAAAGCCGCCCTAAACGTCGATAGACTGGGACGGAAATCGGATCGCCGAAACGGCTTGCACCGGTTTGCACTGGTTTGAACCCATTCGAACCGCGTCATTATCGCGTTCAGCGGCACAACCGGTGTCGATGTTGGGGCAACGGCTTGTCGAGCGGCGGAAATCCAGTGGGGAAAGGCGTGCATCCGGCCCGATCGCAAACTACGATGTGAAGCGGTGAAGTCCAGTCCGGCCCGTCCGCCACCCCGGCCAACTCGCCGGTCGCTCGCTCGACCACCGCGGGCTCGCCGTTCCTCCCCGAACAATCGCAGCAACAGGTTCGAACGATGCGCGTTGCGACTCAATCCGTCCCTGGCGTTTGCCATACCACCGCGTCCAACTTGATCGTCCGCCGGGATCGGTGCCCGGACGAGGCGAAACAAATCGCGGCGCTCGAATCGGCTCCAATCAAGCTGTTGACCGTTTTGACGGCGTTGACTTTATCCGCGGTGTTCGTGGGCGTTGGGATCGAACCGGTCGCCGCGCAGTCGATGGGCTCGGGATTGATGCCAGCCAATGTCGCTCGACGCCACGGGCTCGAACGCGTTTGGTTCACCCAGGTCGAAGTGGGACGAGGGCGCGGGCGAGTGAAAAATGCTCTCGTCCACGTCAGCAAGACGCGACTTCAAACCACCGTCGAGGTTTTTCAGGGACCTTCCCGCTGGCAGTTCACTGAACATGAACGCGACGCCTTCGGCCAAATCATCGGGCCGGAAGGCGCGAAACGGAAGGCGAACGATTTCGCCGCCCGTCTAAAAAAGAACTCGCCGGACGCGGGCGAACCGAAGGTGCAGGTCCAGGTCGTCCCCGAGGTCACGCTGTATGTGACGACCGACCAAGGGTTGCTACAGGCAATCGATGGCGAAACCGGCAAGACGCGTTGGACCATCCGAGTTGGTTCGGCTCGTTACCCCACGACTGGCGCTGTCGCCTCCGAGAATCATGTCGCATTGCTGAACGGCTCGACGCTGTACATCGTTCGATCGACAGACGGTGAAATGTTATGGCAAAAGAAGACGGACGGCGTGCCAGGCGCGACCGCCGCGATCAACGATGAATACGTCTTCGTTCCGATGGTGAATGGGGCCATCGAGTCCTACACGCTTGCCGATCCCAAAGCGACGCCATGGATTTACCGGTCGCTAGGTCGCGCCATGGTGCAGCCCGTTCAGGGTTTTGGAAGCTTGGCTTGGCCGACCGACGCCGGCCATCTGTACGTCGCCTCGGCGGCTTCCCGTTCGATCCTCTATCGGTTGGAATCGAGGGAGACCATCGTCGCGACGCCCGCGTTCGCCGCCGCCGACCGCCTGATCGCGCCCACGGTCGACGGCTACGTCTACTGCCTGCAACCGTCGAGCCAATCCAGCAACATCCTGTGGAAATTCTCCACTGGCGAAACGCTGACGCAGACGCCGCTGGTCAACGGCGAATTCGTCTACATCGTGTCGGACGACCACAATTTGTACTCGTTGTCCACGCGGGACGGACTGCCGCAGTGGAAGACAACCGGCGTTAACAAAATATTGACGATCAGCGGCGACAAAATGTACGCCGTGGGCGAAGTCGGACGGCTCGCGGTGCTGGATCTGAAAACAGGCAGTCGAATCGCCACGATTCCGCTCGATGAATTCGACTTGCAAATCACCAATGCTTCCACCGACAGGTTGTATTACGGGACGAAGCTCGGCACTCTGCAATGCCTCCGCGAAGTCGGGCACCGCTGGCCGGTCGTCTTCGAACCGTCTGACGGCAAAAAGCCCCGGCCGAAGCCGACCGCGAAACCAACCACCGAAGGGGCACCTGCCGCCCAACCCAAACCGGCCGACAACGACGACCCCTTCGGTGCCGGTGCCCCGGCCGCGCCCGCCAAGCCAGCTGAACCCGCTGGCGGTGACGATCCGTTTGGAGCAGATCCAGCCCCGGCAGGCAAACCGGCTCCCAAACCAAAAGACGACGCCGACCCGTTCGGCTAGTCCCCCGTGTCTGTCCTCTTGGTACGACGGACTTCCAAGTCCGTCGCCTTGGCCTTCCCCCTCGCCGCGAGCCGCCCGTGTCTGTCTTCTTGGTACGACGGACTTCCAAGTCCGTCGCCCAATCGCGACGCGACACTTCGGTTTGAAGGCGTTACCGAACCGAACTCGGGACGTAAATCGCGCGGCCCCAAGTGGCGGCGTTTTCGAAATTCCAGCCGCGGGCTTTCGAGTTGACGATCTCGATCAACTGACCCCGCCAGTTCTGCCCTGCGGGATCGGACCAGTGAACGAGAAAGGTGCAGGCCAACGTGTCGCCACCTTGAGGCGGGTTATCGGCGACGTTCAATAAAGACCATGGGATCGCGTACTCCATCGTGTAACCCAAACCATCCGAGCGTTTTTTCCAGGCGCCGCGAAAGCCCTCGGGATTCAGCTTCCGTCCATGGAAATCGATACCGTATCGCAAGTCTAAGCACGGAAGCGACTCGGCGGCGTAATACCACATAACCAAAGAGGCGAGCCGTTCGTTGCGGTCCTCGTCAAGGTATTCGCGTTGCGGCGCGAGGGCCCGTACGCGGGCGGTCACAGGCCATCCGAGATCGCGGTCGGCGGACAACCGCAACACTACGCTTCCTCCGCCGCCGTAAAGCTCGCGGTCGGGCTTGGGAGAAACGGTGCTGCGGAGTGGAAACGGATCGGCCACGATGGCCCCGATGTATAAATTGCCGCTGTCGTACATCAAAGCGCCTTGCGCATTGTAAAACTCGTTCCATGGCGGCGGGCACTCGCTCGCGAACCGTCCCCTTAAATCCCAGTCAGCCAACGACCCGTCAATGGAAATATTCGGCGGCGCAGGCATAATGCGAATGCTGTCATGACGCGGCTTATTATAAGGGGATTTTTTGGGGAGTCCGTTAATCGCCGCTTCGGGATGATCGCTGGGGTCCGGCATTTCATGCACGAATCGCTCAGGACGAAATGGCAGTTCCTGCACGCCGCCACTCGCGTCTTCGCCGATGCGCCGGTCTTTTCCGCCCATGACTCTTCGCTTCTTCCCCCC
>JBJTOW010000953.1:0-2681 GCA_046074805.1 Planctomycetota bacterium
AACACGATCGGCAATAGCTTGCGCCGCGTGCTGTTGTCCAGTTTGGAAGGAAGCGCCGTCACGCAGATCAAAATTCGTGGCGCGCAGCACGAATTCTCGACGATTCCCGGTGTGCTGGAAGACGTCACTGAAATCGTCCTCAATGTCAAAGCGCTCGTGGTGAAGAACCACAGCGAGTCGACTCGGGTGATCACGATCGAGAAGAAAGAGCCGGGCGTCATCACCGGCGCCGATGTCCAGACCGATTCGGATGTCGACGTCATCAACAAGGACCATGTCCTCGCCACGTTGACCGCGCCAGTCGACTTCATGATGGAGATGGTTGTCGAGAACGCTCGTGGCTATGTTCCGGCCGGTGAGCACAGTATCGGCGACCACGAGATCGGCATCATCCCTGTGGACGCCGTTTTCAGCCCGGTCACTCGTGTTCGTCACTTGGTCGAAGAGACCCGCGTGGGCCAAAAGACCAATTACGATCGCCTGACATTGGAAATCTGGACCAATGGTTCGATCCACCCTGAGATGGCCTTGGTGGAAGCGGCCAAGATTTTGCGAAAGCATTTGAATCCGTTCGTCCAGTACACGGACCTTGGACCCCGAGTGCATTCGCCGTCCCGCAGCGGGTCGACCAGTGTCGACGCGTTGCTCGAATCGAAGCTGAACATGAATTTGGCCGATCTCAAGTTGTCTGTGAGGGCGACCAATTGCTTGGAAGCCGAGCAGATCAATATGGTGCGCGACCTCGTGCAACGCACTGAAGATCAACTGTTGGAACTGCGTAATTTTGGCGAAACCACGCTCAACGAGGTCCGTGAGAAGCTCAGTGAATTGGGGCTGCATCTGGGCATGCGGCTGACCCGTTCCGGATCCGGTCGGTAACTGTTTCTCCACGCCCGGCGTGGATGGTTCATGAAGGGTAGTAAAGATGCGTCATCGTCGACGAGGTCGAATTCTCGGGCGTGCCCCGAGCCACCGCCGGGCTATGCTGAAGAATCTGGCTAGCGCCTTAATACTTACTGAGCGGAATGATGAAACGGCGGAAAACGCCCCCAAGGTGCCGGGTCGCGTGGTGACCACCGAAGCCAAGGCCAAAGAAGTCCGGCCGCTCGTGGAAAAATGCATCACGATCGCTTGCCGTGGTTTAGCGGAAGCCAAGCGAGCCGAATCGTTGGAATCAACGGCCGATCGAAACTCGGAAGCGTGGAAGGCGTGGCGCCAAAGTCCTCAGTGGCAGCAATGGGCGGCCGCTCGTGCTCCTTACGTCGCCGCTCGACGCCAAGTTTTGCAGTTGCTGGGCGACAAGCAGGCTGTTGGCGTGCTGTTCGACACAGTGGCTCCGCGGTTCGCGGACCGGCCGGGTGGTTACACTCGAATTCTGAAGCTCGCCCGTCCTCGTCTCGGTGACGCAGGCATTCGAGCGGTCATCGAATTCGTTGGCAACGCCCGTGATCGAAAGACCGAGAAGCCGCAAAAGCCGACATTCGAGGGTGGAACTGACGCTGGCGAGGGCGGTTCGAATTAGACCGGTTCGAATTAGGGCGGTTCGAATTAGGGCGGTTCGAGTGGAAGCCTGTTTGAGTGCGACTGGCTTGATAACGAACCCGCCCGGGATTTGGGCTAGTTCGAAACTGGACGAACATTGGATTGCGGCTAGCTCGAAAAAATAACGGCGGCCGACAACGAGCAGCTGGCAGGCACCGATCGTCGTTTTAGCGATCGCCGCTGAATCGGGCGTTTGGTCTGTGTCTTTTGTCTGTCACGGAAGGTTATTGAGACACGGTGAATAAGCCGAACCGGCTCCGGTTCGGCTTTTTTCGTCGAAATTCCAGCGGGGAGAGCTGTGAGTCGCTTCGACTTTACCCATCGGATGCGGGTCTTGTGTCTGGACATGGTTGAGCGTTTGCCGGAGCTGTCCCATATCGCCTTGGGACGCGTCGGAATGTCGCTCGCACAGGCGCGAAACCGCAGTCAGTATGGATACTTCGCCTCGCTGACGCCGCTCAGGTTTCAGCACGGTGCGACGGAGACACAGCGGCGGGGGCGAACGTATCGGATCCAGCGAGTGATCGATCCACAGGGGGTGGAACTGCTTTACATCCTAACGTTTTACCTGCCGCGGTTCATGGACTTGGACCTGCGCGAAAAGCTGGTGACAGTGCTGCACGAGCTTTGGCATATCAGTCCGGCTTTCGACGGCGACATACGACGGCATCCGGGCCGATGTTTCGCGCACACAGGTTCGCAGGAAAAATACGATGAAGCGATGGGGGAGTTGGCCGATCGCTGGTTCGAGATGGGGCCGCCGGAGCACACGTTCGAATTCTTGCGGCATGACTTCGATGGGCTGGCGGCTCGGCATCTATCGATTACGGGTACGCGGTACAAGCGGCCCCGCCTCTTGCCCGTCCAGCCGTCGACTCGATAGTTGCGTTGCGGCCTGCTGCGGATTTGAATACGCTTCTTGACGACGTTTCGTCGCGTGTCAGCGCAGCTCCCGTGTCGCCCTCTCTCTGTTTTTCAGGAATGCAACGCATGTCCCAAGAACCGAACGTTTCGCAGCCGGCATCCCGCCGGGATTTTCTTGGCCACTCCCGCCGCGTGGCGGCCGCCAAGGCATTTGTGGGTGCGGCCGCGTTTACCCTTTCTCTTCCACCCCCCCACGCCCTCAGCACTTAACATCC
>JBJTOW010000954.1:0-7578 GCA_046074805.1 Planctomycetota bacterium
GGTGGCAGGATGGTTTCCCATGAACGGGCGGCCTGCGGCCAGCGGCCTCGTCTGCTGTCGCTATTCCGACAGCGTCGACACGTAGACTCATCGGCTTGTCCGCTGACAACCCCGCTGGCGCCGCGCTTTGTCTTTAGCGGCGTTCCAAGGACCACCGTGCTCGCCAGAGCGATTGGCCTGTTTGTAGCCTTGGCGTGGACAGCCGCGTGGCCGTCGTTCCCCTTGCCATTCGTATCATCACCAACCTCGGCGATGACTTCGTCATTCGCGTCGTTGTTGTTTTCGCATTGCGCCGCGCAAGAAGCCGCGTCGTCCACTTCTGACTCGACCGCAACGGCCGACTCGACGTGCCCCCAGCCCAAGCCCGCAGCCTCCATCGCCTCGGACTCCAAACCCACAGATTCCAGCCCCATGGACTCCAAAGTTTCGGACTCCAAACCGGCGGAAACGAAAGCAGCGGAAACGAAACCTTCGGAATCGAAAGCAGCGGAATCAAAGCCGGCGGATGCCAAACCGCCTGAATCCAAACCGGCCGCGCCGAACTCCGCCGCGTTACCAGCGATGGAAGGCAAGCCGAGCGAACCCAATCAAAAACCAGAGAAGCCAACACCAGAGAAGCAAACACCAGAGAAGCCGCCAGCAGAGAAGCCAGGGCAGGAAAAGCCAGCACCGGTAGCACCCGTTGCAGCGAAGCCGCGGGCGCCGGATGGGTCGCCGGTGATCGAGCCGCAGGCATCGCGGCCGGATGTTTACTATCTACGGGATAAAGATGGCAAGTTGGTTCCCGTTCCGGATTTCACGTACGAGGATTTCAAACGGCTTTACGACTTGGATCGCCAGTTGGCGGACGCGGTGGCGCCGCCCCGCTACGTGCTGAATCGGATCGTGGCTCAGGGACTTGTGGAAGACGAAGTGGTCCGGTTGCGGGTCGAGTTTCGCTTGACGTTGAAGACCGACAGCTGGGTGGCGGTGCCGCTGCGTTTGAGCGGCGCTGTGTTGCGGAGCGAGCCGCTGTACGACGGACCGGGCCAAGTGCTGTTGGAGCATCAAGCCAATCGCGATGGCTATGTGGCGTGGTTGCGGGACACGGCGGAGAAACCGCGGCTTTTGACGCTTGACCTAGCGGTTCCGCTTCGCAAACAGGGGGCGGGCCGCCGACTTGCTTTTTCGGCCCCGCCGGCGGCGGTTTCCGAATTGCGGCTGACGGTTCCTGGACAGAAGATCGTCGCTCAAGCCGCCGAGGGAGCGACTCCGCCGATTGTCAGGCCGTCGGGTTCGAAACAGTCCGAAATCCAGGTTTCGGGGATCGGCGGCGAGTTCCAACTTTCTTGGAGCGATTCGCCGGCCCCGACAGCGGCGGCAGCCGTGGCCTTAGAGGCGACGGCGGCAGTGTCAGTGCGGATCGAGGGGCCGAAACGCTTAACGAGCGAGGGTCGGCTGCGGGTCCGTAGCTACGGCGCGCCGTTGTCTTCGTTCCGCGTGAGGTTGCCCGCTGGACTCGAGTGGTTCCCGTTGAATGAACCGGGTTATCAAGTCGCGTTGGTGGAAACCACGCGGGAATCGGGGCGAGTGCCCGCCAGCGTTGTCGAGGTGACATTGGAGAACAAATCGGGTTTCGTCGCCGATGTGCGGTTGCGCGCTGTCACGCCGGCGAAGGAGCCGCCCGCCGACGCGCGGATCGAGACGCTCGGCTTCGAGGTCCTGAACGCGGTGCGGCAACAAGGCGTGGTCGACTTCGTCGTGGAGGGAGATTGGTCTGTCACATGGCCCGATCGTCAAAACGTCTTGCAGATGGAAGTGCCGGCCGCCTTGCGACAACAGCGAGTGGCGGCGCGGTTCGAATACTACCGGCAGCCATGTTCGCTCGCCGTGCTGGTGCAGCCGCGACAAACACGGGTGTACGCCGAACCGACCTACGCGTTGCGAGTGGACGCGGATGTGCTGCGGTTGTCGGCGGCGATACGCTACCGAGTGCGGGGGCCGAGCGCCGCCCGAGTGCAGCTGAATCTCGCCGGTTGGCGGATCGATAATCTGCGGCCGGAGGATTTGTTCGATCGCGACCAGGCCCGCGAAGGGGCGGACGGACTATGGACCCTGCCGTTCGCCACTGAAGCTGCCGCGACGGCAACTCAAGACTTTGAACTCCGTTTCGAAGCTTCCCGTCCGCTCGCATCGCTGGCGGAACCGCTTTCGGCCCCGTTGCCGCGTCCCAAGGCGGACGCGATCGCGCCCACCAAACTTCGTGTCGTCGCCGCCGAAAACATCGTGATTAATCCGCGTTGGGCCGAGATTGTTGGCGGCATTCCCACGTCTTCGCCCATGACGGACGCCGACGACGTGACGGGGACGAGCGAGGCCTCTAAGCCAGCGAGCACCGACCCGACGGAGCTGCTGGGCGACACCGGCAAAAGCGCTTCCCAACCGCTGCTATTGGAGATTCGCGGCGACGTCGAGCAACCGCGGTTCGTCGCCGACTTGCAAGTCAGGCAACGGCAAATGTCGGTGGGACTGGACAGCCGGCTGAGAGTCGAGCAGCGGCGGATTGTCGTGGAACAAAGGTTCCGCTACCGCGTGGCTTACGAGCCGCTTCGAGAACTGCGACTCGCCGTGCCACCCGCCATCGCGGCCAGCGGTTTCCAAGTTTTCCAAGAACGCGTTGGCGGAGAACTCGACGCGCTTCGCGTCGTCGAGAGCGATCCAGCCGACAAGCGAACGTCGACGGTCAAGTCGGCGGCGGATTCCAATGTCGCATCGGCGGACAGGCCGTCCGATAAGACGACGGATAACACGGCGGATATTCCAGCGGATAATGCGGCGACCAGTTTGGAAGAAACCGACGAGCCAGTGAAGGCACAGGAATGGCGATTTGCCGTCGAGCCTCCCGAACTGGGTGTTTTATGGTTTGTCGCCCGCTATACGGTCCCTTGGGCGGCGATCCTGCCGCCGTCAACGAACATGGAAATGGCGACGGGTGATGAAAGCGAATCGCCGAGTGGTCTTTCACGAAGCCCAACCGATAGGGTAGCGGGCGAAAATTCGCCGTCCTGGCCAACCCCGTTAGCGACGCCCCTGCCAACGCCACTTCCAACTACAGTTTCGGTGCCGTTGTTGACTCCAATGGCGGACGCGGCCACTCGGCTGGCTGGCAACACTCTCGCGGTGGCTCGCGATAACGGCTGGGATATCGCGGTTTCCGACACCCGTTGGCTACCGGATTTGCAGACCGTGGAACGTCGTCCGGTCTCGGTCGAACTGACATGGTTGGCGGCCGACTGGCAGGACGGCGTCGAACTGGAAATCGTGCCGTCGCGGGCCCGCGATGATCGCGGAACTGTTGTGCGGCAAGTTTGGGTACAGTCTTGGTTCTCCCGCCAATGGCGCCAGGATCGCGTGGCGATTCGAGTTCAGGCGAGCGATTCGCGGCTGTTCATATCGCTGCCGGCGGACGCGGAACGCGCGGACCTGCTGGCGGCGGTGGATGGACGGCGAGTGATTCCCGTGGACGCTGGCGCGGGGTGGCTGCGGATCGACTGGTCGGCCAGTCCTGTCGACGGCCAAGGCGGCGGGGATCGACAGGGCGGCGAAGAGCGACAGGGCGGCGGCCACGATTCGGAAGGCGGCGAGCGTACGGTCGAGCTGTCATATCTCGCGCGACGCCCCGCGCCGGGGTCGCTGGCGGCGGGAAGGCTGAAGGTGCCGCTGCCGAGGATCGCTGGTGCCCACGGCGCTCAACGTTGGTGGTGGCAGCTGGTATTGCCGCCCGACGAGCACTTGCTTGGCGAACCACTCGGTTGGATCGTGCAGCCGAAGTGGCTATGGCGATCGGGCTGGGTGGAACGTGGAGCGGATGCCTCCCAGCGGGAACTAGAGCAAAACTTGGCTGCCTCGGCCCAAGCCGCGCCTCCACCGCAAACCAATCAGTACCTCTTCAGCACTTTCGCGCCGACAGGCGAAACGCAGGTCTGGGTGGCCAGTCGTCCGACCTTGGTGCTGTTGGCATCGGGCCTCGTTTTGGCCGTTGGACTGTTGGTGCTTTATGTGCCGTTGTTTCGCCATCCGCTTTGGGGATGGTGCGTGTCCGTGTTGGCGATAGGTTTGTCTGCGATTTCTCCCTCCGTTTCGCTTGTGGTTTTCCAAGCGGGACTGGCCGGAATCGTGCTGGCGTTGTTCGGGCTCATTTTGAAATTGGCGTTGCGGCGGCGAGTGACGCCCCGGCCCGTCTTGCGTCCTTCGACCATTAGCGTTGCGGAAAAACCGCTGTCGGATCTCCGACGTTCGCGGCCCGACAGTGCGCCGCCTGCCCCGACCGCGACCGTTCCACCATCGGCACTGGGTCTATTCTTCGCTCTACTAGCGATTGGTTGGGCCTCGTCGGCCGTAGCGCAGGACGACACGCTTCGGTTCCGCCGAGTGCTAGTGCGGGAAGAACAAATCCCCGAATTGGCTCGAGGGTACCTGCCAATCGCCCGCCGCGAATTCGACGAATTGTGGGCGGCGGCGGCGGCTCGCTTGCCCACGAACGCGCCCGCGACCCGCGTTGATCGGGCCGACTACATTTTACGTTGGGAGTCGCCGCGTCTGCTCACTGGCCAAGCCCAACTCGCCATCCGCCACGCCGGTGAAAACGCCGCCTTCCTGTCCCTGGAACCGTGCGACTTGCCGCTGTTGGAACCCCGTTGGTCAGCCCCGATCGCGACGCCCGCCGCGCCCCCAGCGGAACCGGCCGCGACGCCTGCGGAACCAGCCGCCGCGCCCCGGCCCGTTATCGCCCCGGCGACGCCCCGCGGCATGGCCCGCGCCGGATTGTCACCTGCGGGAGTTGGCGTAGTGGTCGACACGGATGGCCTGTTGCAGTGGCGATTCTCGCTCCGCGCCGAGGAATCGGCCGCTGCGGCGATGGCCCAGCGGTTTCGCATTCGTCTACCAATCGCGGCACGGCAGCGGATTTGGCTGGAGTTACCGGATACGCTCGCGCCGCGCTGCGAGCAGGCGATTGTATCGGGACCGCGCGCGGAAACGCTGTTGCGCGACGCACCCGAAGCGACCGCGGCCATGACAGCCGCCAACCGGGTTTGGTGGTGCCTCGAATGGGCAGGCGATTCGGAACTCGACTGGACCGTCGAATCATCCACGGAAGCGATGCAGCGGGCGCCGCCATTCGCTTGGCGGCAGCATACGGAATACGAGGTGAACGCGGTCGGCGTTGAGCTGCGGGCCAGTGCCCGGCTTGAGATCGGCGCCGAACGCCTGCGGGAATTGCGATTGTCGGTTCCCGCCGGTCTGCAATTGCGATCCGTGCGCCTGGGCGATCAAACGCTGGCATGGACGACAGGGCCAGCGACGGACGCCAGCGGAACATCGGAAGCCCGGATCGAGCTTCCCGGATTGCAGGGCGCGGATCGAACGCTGACCGTTACCGCGTTCGCAGCCGCGCCGCTGGACACGGATTGGAGTTTGCCATCCTTACGGTTGCTGGACGGTTTCTGGCAGGAATCAACCATCGCTGTTTCCATTTACGAACCTTTGCAGCTGCAATGGTGCGAGGTGCGTGGTGGACGGCAAACATTGACCCGCGAACTAGCCGCGCCTGCCGCCGGCATAAGCCTCGAAGCGCAGTTCCACGACCCGGCCGGCGCCATCGCCGTGCGGCTGGGTGTTCCCGCCGCCGAAGCCCGCGTTCTAACTGGCACAAGCGTGGCGGTTGAGCCCGCGGCGCTGACCGCCCGCGTCGAGACGCTGATTCAAGTGGTTCGCGGTAGCCCGGGTCGGTTATCCGCCGAAGTGCCGAAGGCCTGGATCGTGGACAGCGTGGAATTCTCTCCCGACACATTGGTCGAGGACTACAGCTGGGAACCCGCGCCGCGCGCGACCCACCAGCGTCTGCAAGTGCGGCTGCGCGACCCTCTCAGCCGCGAACGCCCGTTTCGCTTGACGGTTCGCGCCCACCGTCCGCGATCGGCCAACCGCGACTCGCTCCGCGACGACAGTTTCCGAGTGTTGGACGTGTCGGGAACCGCCGAGCTGCGAGTTGCCAGCCGCCGCCTTGTGGCGGTTCGCGAGGATCCGGCGACCCCGTTGAATATGCGAGCCGATGCCGATGTTGTTTGGCTTACCGCTGGCGGTTTATCGGCGACGGAAACGGCGATTCTCGACGCCAACGCCGACTATCTGTTCCTCGATGGTCCCGAAACGGCTCGGCTCGAAGGCGTCTCGCAACGAACCTCGCAAGCTTACGGAGCTGAACTGGATGTCGGCGTGAGTGTGCTACGGGACCGCGTCGTGGAACAGTACAGGATTAGCTGCGAGCCGCGTGGCGCACCGGTTTCGCGGCTCGTCGTGCTCCTCTCCCAAAGCCGATCGGATCCGTTGTCATGGCGGATCGCGGACGCCGCGAGCGCGACGATTCCCGCGAGAAAACTCTCCGCTGACGAACTCACCACGTTGACCCGTGCTGCCGGGGAAGGCTGGGAACTGCAGCTCCGCACCGCCCGAACGAAACCATTCATGGTCCGCGCCGAACGCACAACCAATTGGGATGGATCAGCGTTCCCGTTGGCTCTAATCTCGTTGCCCGAAAGTGAAACCCAGCGTGGTACGGTTCGCGTCGAAACGACCGGCGGCAAGGCTCGACTTCTCGCTACTGAACTAGAACGAGTTCCCCCGCCTGCGCGGTCCGCCGATGCCACCACCGAATGGCTGGGTGGGTTCCGCTACGATCCGGCTCGGTCGCCGCTCTTGTCCCTTGACACAGCCACCGGCCCGGCCGGTGATCCACCCGTATGGGCCTGGACAGCCGATTTGGTATCACGCTACCTGCCGGCTGGCGGCTCCGTCCATTCGCTCGACTTCGAACTGGAAAACCGGGGAGCCCGGCACGTTCAACTGCTTTTGCCAGATTCGGTTGTCGATTCCACCGTTTCTATCGACGGCGTTCCCCAAGCGCCGCGCACACAGCCCGTTCGTCGCCCTACGGCAACAGCCGACGCGCCCCGTGGTTCGTTGGACGGTGTCGCCGCTCTTAATAAATCGGACGCGACACGGAAAACGCTCCTCGTCGATCTGCCCGCCGGTGTGCGACGGCCACGGTTGCGAATCGAGTATCGACTTGCGGGTCCACCGCTGGGCCCCTGGCTTCTACTTCACGGACCAGAACGATTTTTGCCGCATTACGACGGAAGGAAATTGTCATCTCCAGCCCCAGTTACGTCATCGATTGAACCGAGCACGCTCGAAACGCCCGCGCTGGATGCTCCCGTGCTGGCCTGGCGTTGGTTGCCGATGCTGCCGCGGAATTACCGAGTGCTGACTGGCGGGGACCCACAAGATTCGTCGGCGCGCAGCTCGACTTGGCTCGATTTTAAACCCCCATCCAGCCGACAAGACGACGTCGAATCCCAAACTGGGTTGAGTCACTCCGATTTGATGGAACCGTCGTTTGACACGAGACCACTGTTGGAACGCCAGGCCGCTCCGCTGTCGTCCCTGGCTGGCGGCAACCTTGGCCGATCGCTTGCCGCCGTCGCGCGGTGCGCGGTCGAACGGTGTCTCGCGCTGTGGCCGCTCGCCGCCCGCTCAGAA
>JBJTOW010000955.1:0-6659 GCA_046074805.1 Planctomycetota bacterium
TTGATCGCTGCGGGGAATGGGGTAAAGCGGCGCCCGCAGGCGCCGCACTCCAAATAGGCAAACGCAGCGGCGGATAAGCGCGGGCGACCCTTTCGTTCGCCGACGATGGATGCGGGGATTGGCTGCGCAGGCGTTGATCGCTGGGGGGAATGGGGAAAAGCGGCGCCCGCAGGCGCCGCACTCCAAATAGGCAAACGCAGCGGATACGCGCGGGCGACGATAAGTTTTTGGAGTGCGGTGCCCTCGGGCACCGCTTTCACTCGCTCACGATGGGGACGGGGATTGGCTACGCGGGCGTTGATCGCTGGGGAGAGAGGGCCAAAGCGGCGCCCGCAGGCGCCGCACTCCAAATAGGCCGCCGCAGCGGTGACCTCGGGTACCGCTTTCAATCGCTCACGATGGGTGCGGGGATGGGCCACGCGGGCGTTGATCGCTGCGGGGAATGGGCCAAAGCGGCGCCCGCAGGCGCCGCACTCCAAATAGGCCAATGCGGCGGCGGAAAAGTGCGACTTCCAAACCTTATCCCAACAGTTCACGTATCGGGCGGTGGTCGCCGGTGAGGTATTGGGGGCGGCCAGCGAGGTCGTGGAATTGGGTCGTCGAAACGTCAATGCCCATCCGCTCGTAAAATGTCGCGAAGACCTCGCGGAAGTGGACCGGCCTCGTTTGCGGCTGCTCGCCCCAACGCGTCGACGAACCAATCACTTGCCCCGTCCGCAGGCCGCCGCCCGCCACCAGCGCGCTGCACACCGCCGGCCAATGGTCCCGGCCCGCGTTGGCGTTGATCTTCGGCGTTCGGCCAAACTCGCCCCAGGCCACGACCAACACGTCGTCCAGCAAATCCCGCTCGCTCAAATCGTCTAGCAACGCCGACAGGCCCAAATCGAATAACGGCAGGGTGCCGCGGGCTTCGGGGAAAATCTCTTTGTGCCAGTCCCAATTGAAATCGCCACGCAACATCCGGCCAAACGGCCAGCGGCTAAAGGCGAGCGTCACACATCGCGCGCCCGCTTCTATCACCCGCCGCGCCAATAAAAACTGGTCCAGGAACGTCCGCCCCTCGCGTTCGGTCGGATACTCGCGGTCCAGCCCATACCGCGATCGCTCCCGCGCCTCCTCGCGGCTCAGATCGAGCGCTTCCGCCAAGCGCGGCGACGTCAGCACGGCCATCGCCTGCCGATGGAACTCGTCGATCCCCGCCATCGATTGCTCGTGGTCGAACTGCCGGCGGAAACGGTCAAAGCGTGTCAGCAGTTCGCGGCGGTCGGACAGCCGGTCCAGCGAGACGCCGTCGAGCATAATGTTGCGGCGATCGACCGAGTTGACTTCAAATCCGGCATGGGCCTGGCCCAGATAGCCCGGTGGTCCCGGCGGCGTTCGCAAGATGAAGCGCGCGTCCGGGTCGATCGGCGTCAAATCGACGCTCGGCGGCACCCCCGGCACCCGCGGTCCAAACCGCCGCGACAACACGGAACCGAATGACGGCCAGTCGCCCGGCGGGAAGCCGGCGATCAACGGCGACGACTCCATCGCTGGATGCGACTCCCAACCGGTCGTACACCAATGCGTGTTGTGGTCATCGCGAAAACCGTAAAGCGACCGTATGAGCGTATAGCGATCGGCGCGCGTCGCCAACTTCGGCAGCAGTTCGCAGATTTCGATCCCCGGAACGTTGGTCGGGATCGGCCGCAGTTCGCCCCGCACCTCGACCGGCGCCAGCGGCTTCATGTCGAACGTGTCGAGATGCGGCGGACCGCCAGGCAATAGGACCATGATGATCCCCTTCACCGGCCGGCCCCCCCGAGCCGACTCGGCGGCCCGCAGCAGTTCGGGCAACGCCAGCCCGCCGAGCGCCAAGCCGCCGATCCGCAAATACGAACGCCGCGAGGGCCGCGAATCGCCCGGTAGCCGCGGTCCAGGTATCGTCAACATGCGTGGTTGCTCCTGCTGGTTAGATAATTCGCGGATCGGCGCGACGGACTGGAAGTCCGTCGTACAAGGACGGTCTGGAAGTCCGTCGTACAAGGACGAGCTAGCAGTCCGTCGTACAAGGACGAGCTGGAAGTCCGTCGAACAAAGGTTGATTAAGCGTCACGCTACGACAGCAGCTCGGTCACGACGCGCGCCTCTTGGCCATCAATCAGCGATTGCGGGCGGAGGTTTTTGACGAACGTGAGTTCCTGGTGGTCGAGGCCGAACAGATGGATCAGCGTGGCGTGATAGTCGCTGTGGGTAACGACATCCTTTACGGCGCGATGGCCCCATTCGTCGGTTTCGCCGTAAATCGTGCCCGCCTTCACGCCGCCGCCAGCCAGCCACATGCTGAAGCCATAAGTGTTGTGGTCGCGGCCGACCTTGTCGGGGCCGGTGTCGTTTTGAATGACGGGCAGACGCCCCATTTCACCGCCCCAATGGACGAGCGTGGTGTCGAGCAGTCCGCGTTGCTTCAGGTCGCGGACAAGCGCGGCCGACGGCTTGTCGGTCTTGCGGCACGCGGCCGGAAGTGCGGTGCGGATCGAGCCGTGGTGGTCCCAAAACTGGTAGCGCGTGTAGAGTTGCACGAACCGCACGCCGCGTTCGACCAAGCGGCGGGCGATGAGGCAGCGGGCGCCGTAGTCGCGGGTCGCCGGATCATCGAGGCCGTAGAGCGTGTGCGTGGCGGCCGATTCCTGGCTGATGTCGACCGCTTCCTTCGCCGCCGACTGCATTCGCGCCGCGAGCTCGTAGCTGGCGATGCGGGCCTCCAAATCCGACTCGCCCGGATGCCGCGACAGATGGTCGCGGTTCATCTCGCCCAGCAGTTCCAGATAACCTTCCTGCGGGCGGCCGCGATGAAGCGCAGCCGGGTCGAGGTTAAGGATCCGCGGTTCGCGGGGCCGCACGACTGTGCCCTGATACAGCGACGGCAGCCAGCCGTTCGCCCAATTCTGCACACCAAGCACAGGTAGGCCGTCGGGATCGGTGAGCACCACGAACGCGGGCAAATCCCGCGACTCCGTGCCCAGCCCGTACGTCATCCAGCTGCCAAGCGACGGTCGGTAAGAAACCGGCCGGCCGGTGTTGAGCGCGTCGATCGACTGGCCGTGGTTGTTCACACCGGTCCGCATCGATCGGATCAGCGTGATGTCGTCGGCGATTTCCCCCAGGTGCGGCAGCAGTTCAGAGAGCTCCATGCCGCACTCGCCATGCCGCTGGAATTTCCAGGGACAGCCCAGAATCTTCGCGCTCGCCTCGGCCGCGTTGTCGTATTTGATTTCGCCGGCGAATTTCTCGCCGTGATGTTTGTTGAGCAACGGTTTGGGATCGCATAGATCGACCGCGCTCGGACCGCCCTGCATGAAGAGCGAAATCATCGCCTTGGCCCGCGGCGGCTTCGGCGGAGCTTTCGGCAATGTGTCAAACGTCCGCGGTGCGAGCTCGGGGCGGGGCGGAGCAGCCACCGCCCGCTCGCCACGCAACAACCATTCCAAAGCGACCGCGCCGACACCGAAGGTCGCCGCGCCGAGCAATTCCCGCCGCGTCGAGGGCAGGCGGGTCGCTGGCGGGCGGGGCGCGGATCGCCCCGTGACGGGCCGCTGCGTTTCGGTTTCGCGCATCGTGGCACTCCTGGTGTTTCGCGGTTGTCTCGATCGCAGGACTGATTCAGCAGGAATTATCCGCGGACTGAATGAATTGTCGGGTTTCAATCCACATACAGGAATTCGCTCGAGCTCAACAGCGCCTGGCAAAACGACGCGAGCGCCAGCCGCTCGTCGGCGGGTGTGGCAGGCGCGGCGGGATTGCCCGCGGCGCCCGCTGTTCCCGCCGCGCCGTTGGCGGCGGTCTCCAGACGTTTCGTGGAATAGGCTGCCGTTTGGCGGGCGAGGAAGGCGACGGTGCGCGTCAGTTCGCGATCGGTCGGCGAGCGGCCGAAGACGCGTTCGAAGCCGCGACGCGTTTGAGCGGCCGGATCGGGGCCCGCGTCGCGGAGCAGTTGGTCGGCGAGCACTCCGGCTTGTTCAAGCAGGAATTCGCTGTTCATCAGCATCAGGGCCTGCGGGGCGACCGTTGACTGAGCGCGGCCGGTGCAGTTGGGTTCGAGCGTTGGAAGGTCGAAGGCGTCGAGCACGCCGAGCGGCCGGGAGCGGCGGACTTGCACAAAGACACTGCGACGATAGTCGTCGCCGTGCATCGGAATGATCGGGCCAGGCCGGTTCTCGCCGTTCTTGTTTTCAATCCCGATGACAATCTGGCCGACGTCATCTTCCATCACCGGGATCGCGGGCCCGTGGGCCTTTAGGTTGAGCGACCCGTTGACGGCGAGAATCGCATCGCGGATCGCTTCGGCTTCTAAACGGCGGACCGACATCCGCGACCAAAGTTGATTGTCTGGATCGCGGGACTCAGCGTCGTCGCGGCGGCTCGACGACTGCTGATACGCGGTCGAGAGCACGATTTCGCGCTGCCACCGCTTCAGCGACCAGCCGCGGTCGATGGCGAGTTGTTCGGCGAGCCAGTCGAGCAGTTCCGGATGCGTGGGCGGGGCTCCGAGCTTTCCGAAATCACCGGCCGTCGCCACGATGCCGCGGCCAAAGTGATGCATCCAAAAGCGATTGGCCAAGACGCGGCCGACGAGCGGATGTTGGCCGCTGGTCAAGTGCTTGGCGAACGCCAGCCGGCGGCCGCTAGTCGGCGACGCTGGATCTTTGGCGGGAAACGGCGCGGTCGACACGACCGACAGGTCGCCGGGCGGCAGTTCCTGTTTGGGGAAGTCGGGGTCGCCACGCTCGTGAAGCTGGGTGGTCGGCAAGTGGCCTGGCACTTCGGTCAGACAGCTAATAAAGTCCTCGACGGGCTTGGTCGCGCGGAACGCCTCGATCCGTTCCGCTTCTTTTTTGAGGTCGGCGGCGGCGGCGCTGTCGTACAGGTAGAGCGAACCGGCGTCGACATTGACGCTGGGAAATTCCTTGATGAGTTGCTGTTGTTCGGGCGTGCGTTTCGCGGCCAGAGTGTCGCGGGCGAGCCGTGCGGCATCGACGCGGTCGATGGGAATCCGGCCGAGCTGGCGATCCGCCGTTCGCTGGATGTATTCCAGTTGTTTCGCTTGGCGTTGTCCCTCAAGCAACCGCGCCTCCGCTTCGATCTCGGCCGAGCGGGTCCGGTCGGCGTCGGTGGCGAGCGAGACGAGGCGCTGGGCGGGCGGGCGCCAACGCTTCCAATCCATCGCGGGTTCGAAAATCGCGCGCATCCGGAAATAGTCGGTCTGTGGAATCGGATCGTAGCGATGGTTGTGGCACTGGGCGCAGCCCACGGTCATGCCGAGCAGCGACGTGGAGACAACCTTGATCGTTTCCGCCACCACCGCGTTGCCGGCCTCCTTCGGCGCCACGCCTGAAGCCGTGCCGTCCGGCGCCGTGCGGAGAAAGCCGGTCGCGATAAGCCGCTCGCGGTCGTCCTCCGACAGGTTCGCGCGCGGCAACGGCACCAGTTCATCCCCCGCCAGCTGCTCGACGATGAACGTGTCGAGCGGCCGATCGCTGTTGAACGACCTGATGACGTAGTCGCGGTATTTGTACGCGTAGGGTCGAACCGGATCGGTCTCGGTGTAGCCTTCCGAATCGGCGTAACCGGCGGCGTCCAGCCAGTGGCGGCCCCAACGCTCGCCGTAACGCGGCGACGCCAGCCAGCGATCGACGGCTCGCGACCAAGCGTCGGGAGCGTCATGGCCGGGGGACGAGTCGTTGGGGGACGCGGTGCCTGCGCGCGCCGTGGCAGCAGGCTCGGCGAAGTCCGCAAGATCATCCGCCGTGGGCGGCAAGCCCGTCAGGTTGAACGCCAGTCGCCGCAGCCGAGTGGTCGGGTCGGCGGGCGGCGAGAAACGTAGTTCGCGGGCTTCCAGCTTTTCCAGAAGAAACGCATCGATCGGCGTCCGCACATCGGCCGAGTGGCGGACGGTCGGGACCGAGTGGCGGCGAATGGGCTGAAAGGCCCAGTAGGAGCGTTCGAGATCGGTGATGTCGCCGACCGCTGCCGGATCAGCGGGTTCGGCGGCGCGAGCGGGCGCGCCGGCGGAGATCCAGCGTTCGAGCAACTGGAGTTCGGCGGCGGACAGCTTCGACTTCGGCGGCATTTCGCCGTCGCGGACCCGCTGGAACAGGCGGCTCGCGTTGGCGTCCCCCGGCGTGATCGCCGCGCCCGATTCGCCGCCGGCAAGCGCCAGCCGCCGGAGTCGCAGGTCAAGCCCGCCTTCTTTTTTTCCACCCTCGCCGTGGCAGTAAAAACAGTGGGCTTTAAACAGCGGGCGAATATGTTCTTCGTAGCTGATCGGCGTGTCGGCGGCTGTCGCGAGGCTTGTCGCTAAGCTGGCACACGCCAATGCGAGAAGTCCCGCCGCGAGCTTGCGGATAGTGGGATAACTACGGACCTGGTGACAGGCTTGATGGCGAGGTCGGATTGCGGGGCGGGGTCGTCGCATGGCGGGTGTCTCCTGGACGTTCATTCACAGCATGGCCGACAGATCAACGCCAAGCAAGGGTGAAAACGGGCTGCGCCGTGCGTTGGAGTGAGCTCGCCAAGTCCGCCTATTTGGAGTGCGGCGCCCGCAGCCGCCGCTTTCCCCCCGCAGAAGGTTGAACGGGAACGAGCGATCGCGGTCACCACTTCGAGTCACTCGTTGGCCG